>JANLUG010000294.1:0-1226 GCA_031363335.1 Gammaproteobacteria bacterium | reverse complement strand
CTCCAGCTGCGGGGGTGATGGTGCCCATTGCGGTCTGCGCCTGGAGTTTACGCATTTCGTTCGCAACGTAACGCGCGCCCTCTTCGTAGTGCGAGCTGACCTTCGCCATGTTCGCGTTACGGATGTAGTCCTGATAAGCGGGCAGCGCAACCGCGGCGAGAATGCCGATGATGGCGACCACGATCATCAATTCGATAAGGGTAAAACCCTTCTGCATTACTTGTTTCATCGTAGTTAGCTCCATACTCCAAAGCGTGTAGTCATGTTCAGAACGATCAAACGGACGAACTGTCGTTCATTCCGATTCTTCGTCAGCCACGAAGAGGGGTGCAATCGTTATGCCAAGGTCGTCCAATCGTTCCTCATCTTTGCGCGCTCATGTGTTTTACCAACGGCTTCAACGCGTTAGCCGAGTCTAGTCGAATCCCCGATCAATGCCAGAGCAATTCCGACATGCGTAGCGTGCGTACCTGGCCACGTCACAAGCTGACGCATTCGGTCACTCGCCTGGCACCACTGGGTCCAACCGGATCCGTTTTTCCCTTTGTGACCGCTTTATCGACACACTAGTGACGCGCGATTAGACTTCGCCCCTCACGCGCGACTACTGTTGATGGTCAAGGAAATAGCCAACCGACAAGGACTGCGATCGTCAATGGCTACACAAACGGTACCGCTTTCGGGACTCGCTCGACGCCTCGTAGAGGATGGCATTCTCGACGCGGACACAGCACAAACGGCCAGTGAAGACGCCCGCAAGGCCGGTCTGGCATTCGTCAGCTATCTGATCCGCAACGAACTGGCGAACCCCCGCTCGATCGCGACGTCTGCGTCCGAAGAATTCGGCGTGCCGATCATCGATCTGTCGGCATTCGACCTCGATTCGATACCGAAGGATCTCGTCAAAGAACGGCTGATTCGCCAACACAATGCCTTGCCGTTGATCCGGCGCGGCGTTCGCCTGTTCGTTGCCGTCTCCGATCCGACCAACCTGCAAGCACTCGACGAGATCAAATTCCATACCGGTATCAACACCGAGCCGATCCTCGTCGAAGAAGACAAACTTGCGACGATCATCGAGCAGTTTCTGTCGCGGCAGGACGACAGCACGCTCGGCGACCTGGGCGATAACGATCTCGACGATCTCGATCTCGAGGCGTTCGATGAAGATGCGGGGCCGGACGACGACGGCGGCGCATCCGCCACCGACGACACGCCGATCGTGC
>JANLUG010000259.1:0-2736 GCA_031363335.1 Gammaproteobacteria bacterium | reverse complement strand
GGCGATTCACGCGTTGATCGATCTACTGCAAGCCAACACCGGAGCGTACTGGCGGATGTCGAGCGAAGGTGTGTTGTTGCCGATGACACAGCTCGGCGGCCACTGGAACGGCCCGCTGTCGCCCGCAGGATCGAAATCGCTCAGCAGCTTCTTCGAGCGCTTCGACTGGATCATAGACCTCGACGAATATCACCAAACACCGCAGGCGTACGACGGGCTCGATCTCAGCCTGGACCTCGATGTTCTAAAGGGTGCACGATTCGCTGTGCCGCTCCCCATCGAAGATCGGTTGTTCGGCATCGTTGTGATCGGCCAACCCATAACGCCGATGAACCTCATTTGGGAAGACTACGACATCCTCAAAATCATCGCGCGTCAGAGCGCCGGATTTCTCGCGCTTCACCACGCAGATAGCGTGCTGTCTGCATCCAAACAACTGCGCGCGATGGATCAACTGTCTGCTTTCGTGGTGCACGATCTGAAGACCGTCAGCGCGCAGCTTGGCCTGCTGCTGCGCAACGCCGAACGACATCGCGCCAATCCAGCATTCATAGACGACATGCTGAAGACTACGGAAAATGCGGTGGGCAGGATGAACAGACTGGTCGATCAGTTGAGATCGAGAGATCAGGAGTCCACGCAGCGGGAGCTCGACCTCGTCTCGGTCATCGACGACGTCGTGAAAGATCGCGCCATCCAAACGCCGGCACCGCAACTCGAGACCTTCATCTCGCCTCTAGCGGTCCGCGCTGACCCTGAACGGCTGGGTTCGGTCATCGCACACGTCATACAGAACGCACAGGACGCGACGGACCAGAGCGGCAGCGTTCGTGTCAGAGTGCACGCAACTCCCGTGTGGGCGATCGTGACGGTCACCGACACCGGTCATGGAATGTCCGCCGAATTCATCGACAACGATCTCTTCGCGCCCTTCGCAACGACGAAAGGGGTCGCCGGAATCGGAGTCGGCGCTTATCAGTGCCGCGAGTACATCCGCGCGCTCGGTGGAGACGTCTCGGTCCGCAGCCAGGTAGGCGTCGGCACTGAGTTCACGCTGCGCTTGCCTGTCGCACTCGCGCACTCAACGGAAGAGGTCGCATGAGCGAACGCAACCTACTCATTGTGGAAGACGACCCCGGACTCCAAAGCCAGATGCGCTGGTGTTTTGCCGACACGCAGGCGCAGATCTCGGTTGCGGCGAACGAGTCCGAAGCCATCGCGGCCGTTCGACGCAATCCACCTCAGGTGGTGACGCTCGACCTCGGGCTGCCACCCGACCCAGGGGGCAGCAAGGTCGGATTCAGCATACTGAAGTCCATTCGTTCTCTGCTGCCGGACTGCAAGATCATCGTCGTGACCGGCAGAGAAGAACACGAGCACGCCGTCCGCGCCGTGTCCGACGGCGCCTACGACTTTTATCAAAAGCCAATCGATGCCGACACTCTTCGCTTCGTCGTCGAGCGCGCGTTCAGGCTCGCAGATCTCGAGCAGGACAACCGCCGCCTCGCCGCTTCCCAAGCGCCCACCCTGTTGGGCGGGATTATTTCGGGAAGCAAGGGAATGCAGGATCTCTACCGACTCGTCGAGCGAGTCGCGCCAACCGATGCGAGCGTTCTCATTCTGGGTGAAACCGGCACTGGAAAAGAGCTGGTCGCACGCGCGATTCACGATCTTAGCCTGCGGCGCCAGCAACCCTTCGTCGCAATCAATTGCGCGGCCATCCCCGAGAACCTCCTCGAGAGTGAGCTGTTCGGCTACGAAAAAGGGGCGTTCACCGGTGCGGTGGCACGCAAGCTGGGACGCATCGAAATGGCGAATGGGGGAACTCTGTTCCTCGACGAAATCGGCGACATGCCGCTGCCGCTGCAGTCGAAGATCCTACGCTTTCTTCAAGAGCGATCGCTCGAACGGGTCGGCGGGCACGCTCTGATCAGCGTTGATGTGCGGGTCGTATCCGCTACTCATCGCCCCATCGATGAAATGTTGGCGGGCAGGTCGTTCAGAGACGATCTTTACTTCAGGCTGGCGGAAATCACCGTCAACGTCCCGCCGCTACGCACTCGGGAAGGCGACGCCGTACTGCTCGCGCAGGCGTTTCTGCAACGGTTTGCGCCGGAGCGAAAGTTGCGAATCTCCGACGATGCGATGGCTGCATTGAGCCGATGGAGCTGGCCGGGAAACGTCCGCGAACTGGAGAATCGGGTCAAAAGGGCCAGCATCATGGTCGACGGCCAGCAGATTTCGGCCCGCGACCTCGATCTCAGCGCAGGCGCCGAACCAGAGGACGCGTTTCCCTTGAACCTCAAGCAGGTGCGCGACGAAGCGGAATTGAAGGCTGTCACACGCGCACTCTCACGCGCCGACCACAATCTGGCACAAGCATCCCGTCTACTCGGGATCTCCCGGCCAACCCTGTACAGTCTGCTCGAAAAATTCCACATCGATCATCATGGCGGGTGATCGCGCGAATCATATTCTGGTGACGGGCGGCGCCGGGTTCATCGGCAGCCATACGTGCGTCGAGCTTCTCAATACAGGGCACTCGATCGTCGTACTGGACAATTTGTCTAACAGCACCACCAAGTCGCTCGACGCAGTGCGCCGCATCACCAATCGAACTGTAGAGTTCGTCGAAGGGGATCTGCGCGATGCGAACTGCCTCGATGCCCTCTTCGATTCAAACGCCTTCGATGCCGTCATGCATTTTGGCGGATTGAAGGCAGTCGGCGAATCGGT
>JANLUG010000197.1:0-1023 GCA_031363335.1 Gammaproteobacteria bacterium | reverse complement strand
ACGTTGCAGATGCAAGCGTTGTGCTTCGCACTGCACTCGAAGTTCACCGTATAACTCGGCGAGTTCTATCAGCACACCCGCCGCGTTCGGGCCGGGTATCGCGACCAACGAGGCAACGAGGCGGCGTACATCGGCATCGGCCATAGCAAGCGCATCGGTGTCAAATGCATCCACCGCGTGCACGACGCGGTCGACAAGTTGCGGAGCTACCCGCGCCACGCCCGGATACGCCGCCATCACGAGCGGTGCATCGCGGACTGCTGCGCGGGCGATTGCGTCGGTTTGTTCGTTTCGTCGATCGCATCCCATGCGTCCTTCAACGTGCGAACGAGATCGATCACCTCGTCGATCGGCTTCGTGTCGCTATCGACATTGGCGCGAAACAACCGTCGCTGCATGTATTCATAGAGCGAGTCCAGATTTTCCGCGAGCGTGCCGCCGCGCTCGTGATCGAGACAGCCCTGCAGCGCACCGATGATGCCGAGCGCGGTATCGAGCGCCTCGTTGCGACCCTCGATGTCGCCGTGCGTGATGCAACCCTTCGCGCGAATCAGTCGCGCCAGCGTACCGTCGAGCATCAGCTTGACGAGTTGCTGCGAGTTCGCCGATTCGACGGCGGTCGCGATGTTCAATCGGCTGTACGCCTGGGCTCCGTGATTCACATTCTGTCCTTAGTCGAACGCTGTTGAAGGGAATGGCGGCTGAAGTACGGCAAACTTTAGGAGTTCGACTTGTTCGCGTTCGACAGCGGCAATGCACTCAGCTGCTGGCTCAAGAACGACGACGTGCTGTTGAGTTGCGAGATCAATGCATCTGCGGCGGCGAACTGAGTCTGCAGGCGCGTCTGCAAGGCGGTCATTCGCGTTTCGAACGCGGTCTTCTGTTCGGCCAGATCTTTCGCTTGTGCGTCGAGGCTCGACTGCTTGTTTGCGAACAGGCCGCGGAACGACAGCGCATCGTTCAGCGCCTGGTCGACGCGGTTCATCACGCCGCGCACCAACGTGACGGTGCCGCGATCGCCCA
>JANLUG010000149.1:0-1771 GCA_031363335.1 Gammaproteobacteria bacterium | reverse complement strand
CGCGACTTCGCCGACCTCGCGCAAACAAAGCGCGACTGTATCAGCCCGCGCAGCGCGGTATGGTGTCGTCGTAGTTGCCAACGGATGCACCATGCTGGAAACCCTGCTGCGCGGCGCCGTCGCGATTCCGGTCATTGCGCTCGATCGCGCCGAAGACGGTGTGCCGCTCGCGCGTTGTCTGGCCGGCGCCGGCCTGACGCTGATCGAAATTACGCTGCGCACGCCGGCCGGGCTGCCGGCGTTGCGCGCGATCCGCGACGCCGACATCGCAATCAAAGTTGCCATCGGCACGATTCGCACGCCGCAAGACATGCGTGCGGCGATCGCCGCGGGGGCCGTCGCCATGATCAGCCCCGGCACCACGCCGGCGCTCATCGAGGCGGCGCGCGGCGCAACCATTCCGTGGTTGCCCGGCGTCGCAACGGCCAGCGAAGTGATGGTCCTCGCCGACGCAGGCTTTCGCGTGCAGAAGCTGTTTCCGTCGCGGCTCGAGTTGGTCGATGCGCTCGCGGGACCGTTTCCGGACGTGTTGCTGCTACCGACCGGCGGTGTCGACGCCGACAACGCGCGCGACTACCTCAACAGACCGAACGTGATTGCCGTGTCGGGCTCATGGATCGCGCCGCGGCGGTTGATCGCCGAACACGCGTGGGACGAAATCGAACGCCGCGCACGCGCGGCGGCCGCGCTCGCGACCGGCTAGCGTTTGACGTAGTACTTCACGCCTGCCATTCCGCCGAAGTCCGCGTCTTGAGTCCACAGAGTCGCCCGATGTCTCTGGGCCGTCGCAAGCATCACACTGTCGGCCATCGCAATACGATGTTGGATCGACAGGCGCGCGGCCTCGAGCGCCGTCGCTCGGTCCAGATCGACAACTTTGCCCTGCTCCATGATGGCCACCGCGCGCAACGCTTCGTCCTCGTCTCGCTGCTGGCTCACCCGCTTGAACACTTCGAACAGCGACAGCGTCGGAACGAGTAACGTCCTGGCCGCCTCGATGGGCTTTGCGAACAGCGACGCGTTCGGGCCGTCGGCGAAGTATTCGAGCCATGCCGAAGAGTCGACCACATTCACACGCGATCCCCGTCTCTCGGCACGTCGGCGCTGATTCCCTTCAGCGACCCTCGCGCCGACTTGGCCGATCGCACCGGCACGAGCTCGATGCGCCCTCGATACTCGATGGCATGGAGTTACTGGCCGGGCTTTATGCCCAGTGCCTCGCGCAACTGTGCGGGGATGACGATCTGGTACTTCGACGACACGGTAATCGTGTTCATACGGACTTCCTATCGATCAATACAACGTAAAGCGTGAATTCTAGCCTATCCGCGATGTAGATGCGCCGTGGAGCGATGCTATGCTCGAACCACGACAACGACGGAACCTGCGACGCATGCCGACAACCCTGATCCGCGGCGGCCGGATTTACGACGCTGCACAACATGCCTTCAGCGTCGGCGACGTATTGATCGACGGCGCCAAGATCGCGGCGGTCGGTCGGATAGACGCCGCATTGTCGAACAGCGCGACCGTGTTCGATGCCGCGGGCGCCTACGTATCAGCCGGGTTCATCGACAGCCATACGCACATCTTCGCGCATCCGTTGTTCCGCACCGGCCGCGTCAATGCGGATCGTATCGGTGTGCAGCAAGGCGTTGCGTGTTGTGTGGACGCCGGTTCGTTCGGCGCGAACATGGTCGATGCGTTTCCGCAGTTCGTGCACGAAACGCAGAAGACGCGCGCTTACGCGTTCATCAACATCGGTTCGCCC
>JANLUG010000145.1:0-5026 GCA_031363335.1 Gammaproteobacteria bacterium | reverse complement strand
CGGTCGTACTCGAATCCGGCGGCCCGCTTGGCTTCGTCGGCGTCGACATGGCGCGCGGCTTGGGCGCCGTTTTGTTCGTCTGCACGCTGCTGTACGCCGCACCGCAAACGGCCGTTCTGGGCGCCATCCTGCTGACGGGCTACCTCGGGGGCGCGGTGGCGACGCACGTACGAGTCGGTAATCCGCTGTTACGCACGTGTTGTTCGGCGTTTACCTCGGCGCGCTGCTTTGGGGCGGGTTGTATCTGCGCGATGCCCGCCTTCGCGCGCTGATCCCGCTGCGCAGCGCCGGTTAGGACTTCGGCGCGGTTGCCGCCAAACCGGCGATCGTCATCGCCTTCTGATAAGCCGGCAACGCACCGAGGCGCTGGGTGAGATAGCTGAAGTATTTCTCTTCGTGCCGCTTGATGAAGCCGCCTGCAAGCATGCCATTCGCTGCGCGGTATCAGAACACCAACGCCGCAACGAAAATGCCGATCATCGAGAACGCAAACGCGAGCTTGATGACGACGCCGACAAGCAGCCCGACGCCGGTCGCGATGCCTACGCGTCCTGCGCGCTGCAAGTTGCGCATCGCCATGTATTCGCCGACCGCAGCACCCGCAAGCGGCATGAACAACAGTCCCCACAGACCGGTGAATACGCCAACGAGTGTGCCGACCGCGGCGCCGCTGACGGCGAGCGGGCTCGCGCCAAGGCGCTTCGCACCCAGACTCGCGGCAACAAAATCGCACGCGATACTCAGCACCGCCAGAACACCGAGCACGCCAAGCGTCCAACCCGACACTTGTGTCCAATCGTCAATCCACGCGCCCAGCACGGCGCCGCCGAAGATCAGCACTGCCCCCGGCAACACCGGCAACACAGTACCGACGACACCCGCCGCCATCAGTAGGACGACCAGAACCCACAGTGCAATCGTCACGCGCGCTCGAGGTAGCTCTGGAACACTGCGACATACACGAGCGCGGCATCGGCGGAATTCGGCCAAAGATCTTCGCTTAGAAACCGCACGTCGTAGGTCGGCTCGTCCGCCGCTTCGATACCGTGCGCATGTGCATCCGGGAATGGATACACCGGCGACTCGCTCACCACCACGCCGGTTTTGCCGCGGATGTAACCGGGCATCCGGATGTGCCCGGGCACATAGTCGCTGCGCACCTTAACGCGGTCGCCGGGCACGAACTGTTGGCGCGATGCCACATTCGGACGGCCCGCGCAACCGGGCGTCGCGATCGGGAACTTTCCCTGAGCGCGCTGCTCGAGTTCTTCCTGCGTCACGACGCCCTTCTCGACGCACAGCGTCGCGAGGCTCGTCAGCGAGCGCTCGTAGTAGCTCGCCGTCAGATAGTTGCGCGGCTCCATCCGCTCGATGGCGTGGCGATACTCATCCATGTTGAAAATCCCGAGCCTGACGGCAAGCGAATACAGCGCGTTGACGCGCTGCTCCCAAGGCTCGTGAAACACCTGCGCGTCGAGCGCATAACGCACGCGACCGAAGCCTTGTTTGCCGCCGAGATCGTGCATGCCGTCCATGATCGATCTCCTAAAGTCGCGCGACGCCGATCATCGAGTCTTTTGTCACGATCTGCGCGAGTTGCGCCTCGGACCAGTCGGCGGTATGCGGCGGTCGTACCGGCAACACCATGTAGCGCGTATCGGCGGTGGTATCCCATACGCGGATCTCGACATCGGCCGCGAGATCGAGACCCATCTCCTTCAGAACAGTTCGCGACTGCCGGACGACGCGAGCACGGTACTCGAGATCTTTGTACCAATCCGGCGGCAGTCCGATGATCGTAAACGCAGTGCACGAGCATAACGTGCAGCAGATGACGTTCTGCACCGCGGGCGTGTTCTCGAGTACAACGAGATGACGATGGTGCGCCGGCATCGTCAGGCCGAGTTCGGTCACCGCGTCACGCCCGTTCGCGAGCAGGCGTTGCTTGAACGCCGGATCGGTCCACGCCTTCGCAACCACGCGCGCGCCGTTCTCCGGAATCCACGTTTCTTCGGTGAGGTGCTCGAACTGCTCGATCACTTCGGCGGGCTTGAACCCGCGCACTTCGAATGCGGATTGAATGGCGTCCACACGGCGCTCGATGGGCGCGATGCTGGAATGGGCGCTGCGATGCGTGTGGTTTTTCTCGGCCATGGTGTACTCCAGGTACAGAAGGAGCGCAGGCATTGTACGGCTTACGGTGCGTGCACACGCAGGTTCGCTGTGGGATGCTCCGAGCCCATCATTCGATCGGTGGTCGTTGAGTGAGCCAACCCGCAGACTTGCTCGCGCCCGACGCCGGCGATCCCGCTCCGACTACATTCCAGTTCGGCAAGCGCTACACGCATTACGCGCTGGCGGTACTGCTCGGCGTCGGTACGTTCAATATCGTCGATCGTACCGTCATCAACCTGCTGCTCGTGCCGATCGGCCAGGATCTGCACCTCTCCGATTCGCAGCTCGGTCTGTTTGCCGGTACCGCGTTCGGGATCTTCTACGCGTTGTCGCAGATTCCGATCGCGCGGCTGGCCGATCGCAAACCGCGCGGCCGCATCATTTCCATGGCGCTCGCGTTCTGGAGCGCGATGACGCTGCTGCAGAGTTCGGCAACTGGCTTCCTGACGCTCGCGCTGACGCGCGCCGGCGTTGCGATCGGCGAAGCGGGCAGCGGACCGGCATCCATGTCGATGCTCGCCGATCTGTTTCCGCCGGAGCGCCGCACACGCGCGTTTGCGATCCTCGCGGCGCAGGCGCCGATCGGTGTCGCCATCGGCGCCCTCGTCGCCGGATTTGCGCGCGAAGCAATCGGCTGGCGCGGCGCGCTGATGCTGGTGGGCGTTCCCGGATTGATCTTCGCCATTGTCGTTTGGCGCAGCTTGCGTGAACCCACGCGCGGCTACTTTCAGACCGGACCGGTCGAGCCGTCCGCGAGCATGCGCGAAACGTTGCGCTTCCTTCTCGGCCTGCCGGCATTCCGGCACACGCTGATCGGTTACACGATCCTCGTCACCGTGGCCGGCGCGCAGAGTTTCGACCCGGTGTATCTCGAACGCGTCTTCGGATTCGCGCCGAAGGAAATCGGGTCGCTGATCGGCGGCGCGGGATTGTTGTCTATTGTCGGCTATTACCTCGGCGGCTGGCTGTGCGACCGGATGACGATTCGCGACGCCAGTTGGGCGTTGCGCCTCCCCGTGATCTTCCTCGTCTTCAACCTCGCCATTGCGATTGCGTATTACCAGGCGCCGAGTCGAACAACGGTGATTGCGCTCGCGCTCACGGCGCCGTTTCTTCCGGGCATCTTGCCGATCGTGCTGGCCACTGTGCAGAACCTGTCGCCCGCGACCATGCGCGCTCGCGCCGCAGCACTATTGCTGACGGTATCGACACTGGTAGGGATCGGATGAGGCGCACCGATCGCGGGTGCGCTCTCCGACGCGCTGACGCCGACGTACGGCCACGTCGCCATTCGTTATTCGTTGCTGTCGATTGTCGTCACGGGTCTGCTGTGGGCCATGCTGCACTTCTGGCTCGGCTCGCGCACGCTGACGCAGAACATCGCGGCGAAGCACGCTCGAAGATAAGAGCGCTACGTGACCCCTAGGGGGCGAGTTGCCTCTTTTGTTCCAAGTATTCTCGAAGCGCTCGATTAACCGCGTCCGCGTCCGGGAAAAACTCATGGAGGTCGTCGTCGATGCGCACGACGTTCGCGGCGTCCCGAAAGCGACCCGCATATTTTCCCCGCACGCCCTTCCCTAGCTTCTCGAGATCGTACTCGGGCCGAAGATCATCTTTGTCAGAATTGCTCATATTGTCGTCTTTCTTTAGGCGTCATCAGCCGCGCCGAAACGATTCGTATGGTAGTACCACCGCGCTCAGTATGCGAAACCACCAAAGGGACACCAAGTGCTGAGAGACCGAATGTCAGGAATCGCTCTTCGCCGCTCGAATGCTCTGGGTCATGAAACGTCAACGCGAGAGGGTCGTCAAAGACGGTCGCCGCTTCTTCGAACGAAACACCATGCTTGTCGAAGTTCGAAGATGCCTTTCGTGAGTCCCACTCATTACTCATCGAACGCTTCCCGACCGAATAGGCGAGACTCTAGTTCTTTGCTTAGGGGACGGAACGACGTCGGGACTTAGCGCACACGTTCTTCAGATTCGGCATACAACACAGCGATAGAGTCAGCGTACGCTCTCAGCTTGGTATTCCCGTCCGCGCCATCAAACCACCGTCGGCGACGATGGCCGCGCCATTGATGTATGCCGAATCTTCGCTGGCAAGGAAGACCGCAATCGACGCGATGTCGCCGGGCCGGCCGATGCGTCGAAGCGGCGTTGCGCGTTCCATCGCCTCGCGGCGTTCGTCGGTGAACATGCGCAGGATCGCGGGTGAGCCGATCACGCCCGGGCAGATGCAGTTCGTGCGAATGCCGCGCGGCCCGAAGTCGACGGCCATCGAACGGCTGAGATTGACGACGGCTGCTTTCGCCGCATTGTAGGCCGCCATATTACGATCGCCGGTGAGGCCGTCGACCGAGCCCATGTTGATGATCGCACCCGAGCCGCGCTCGACCATGTGCGGCAAGACGGCGCGCGAAACGTTGAAGGTGCCGCGCAGATTGACGTCGAGCACCATGTCCCAATCCTCCAGCGAGACGCTGACGACGCTACCCGGCCGCGTCGTGCCGGCATCGTTGAACACGGCGTCGATGTGACCGAACTCCGCCAGTGCATCGGCCACCGACTTCTCCACCTGATCGAGGAACCGCACATCGCAGGTAAACGCGCGAGCGTTGCCGCCTTCGGCCCGTATCAGTTCCGCCGTCTGCTCTGCGCGAACGTCACGCACATCCACGACCGCAACCGCCGCGCCTTCGCGTGCAAACAACAATGCCGAGTCGCGGCCGATGCCGGCACCCGACCCCGTGATCAACGCCACTTTCCCGTCCAGCTTGCCCATGCGATTCACTCCCTTTTTTGTCGGTCGCGCACAGTGTCTCAGCGCATCCGGATTGAAAGGAAGCGC
>JANLUG010000144.1:0-2734 GCA_031363335.1 Gammaproteobacteria bacterium | reverse complement strand
CCGCCACAGGATCGTCGGCCGGAGTCGAGAAACGCTGTCCGCTCGACAATTGCGCCTGCGTTTTGGCTAGCTGCTGGCTGACATCAATCATGTTGTTGATGCCTTGCTGATAGATCTGAGACGTAGCGATACGCATGATTCAACCCAACATTTGGAAAAGAGTGTTGAACGTGTCACGGGCCACCGCGATGACGCGCGCGGACGCGTTGTAAGCCTGCTCGAAGCGGATCAGGTTGGCCGCCTCTTCGTCGAGGTTCACGCCGGCGATCGATTCGCGCTGCGAGACCGACTGCTTCAACAGGCCGTCGCTGGCGTCGCGATCGATGCGTGCCTGACTCGTACGCGCGCCGATCGATTCGACGATGTTCGCGTAGGCATCGAACAGCGATCCGTCTTTACCGAACAGCTTCTGTGTCTGCACGTCCGCCATTGCGAGCACGTTGGCGTTGTCGGATACACCGCCGTCATTGAAGCCGACCGCGAACGAATCGCCGCCGCGCGGCCGGCCGGTCATCGCCAACTGGTAGCCGAAGTCGGCGCGCACCGACGGCGGAGCCGAGGTGAAGATGCCGGAGTTCGCCGTTGTCGAATCGGTGGAAAGGCGCCGGTCGGCGTCGAGCAATACCGACACGCTGCCGCCGACGGTTGCGGAACGGTAGTAATCCTCGCCGGTTGCGGCCGTATCGCGGATGCCGAGTGCATTCGCCATCGGTGATCCGCCCGACAAACCCGTCATGTCGATCGCGCCGTTGACGCCGGACGTCTGCGACGCAAACTGCACGTGACCGGCGCCGTCGAGGCTCACCAGTACACGACCCGCGCCGACGCCGGAGCCATCCACCGCGCTCTGCAACGCCGCGACCATCGCAGCACCCGATGCATACGTACCGGACAACGCGATCGTCTGCGGCGCGCCGTGATCGACGGCCAGGTTGAAACTGAACGGCCCGAGCGTTGCGAAATCGAAGCCCGCGCTGCGAACGACATTGCCGGTTACGGTGGCATTGGTACCGGCACCCGCGCCGTTCAGCGTCAGCGTATCGCCGGCAGAGCCGGCCAGGCCGATACTGTCGCCGACATCGCCGGAGACGTGCAGGTCGAGGTTGTCGCCCAGGTAGGACGTCAACTCCAGCCGGCTGCCGTTTGACCGCGCGGTGACACCCAGGCTCGCCAGCGTGGAATTGTTGGCGATCGCATCGGCGAGCGCGTTCAATGAAGCGAGGTCGCTGCCGCTGAAGCGCTGGCCGTTGATCACCACCGCCATCGGCACGCCGCCGCCGTTGTTGTTGATCGAGGTCATGCTGACGGTGGTCATGGCCGTAGCCAAAACGCCGCTTAGACCCGACAGCCCGGTCGCAATGTCTCGCGCGCTGGCGCCTGCAGGTACCTGATAGGTCTGCGTCCCCTGCGTAAAGCCGCTGGCATCGGTGTTCGCGATGCTGATCTGCTGTGTGTCGTAGTTGTTCGTGCCTGCGCTCAGGCCAAGCGTTGGTGTGCCGGTGCCGATGAGGCGCTGCACACTGCCGCCGTTGCTCCCTACGCGCGTCTGTCCGAGCGTGCCCGGCAACAGCAGGTTCTGAATGCCGGGTACATACGGCAGGTTGCGCAGCGGCGGTTGTAGTGGTCGTGGCGCCGACGGATCGCTGTTGTCCAGCACTTCGTATGTGGTGTCGCTGGTGAAGCGGATCAGCAGCGGCGGCGACAGCGAGCCTTTGACCGCAAAGCTCGGACTGTTTGCATCGAACACGGCACCGGGAATCACGCTGCCGGTACCCTGGTTGCCGTACGACGAGTCCGCGCGCACCGGGGATGAAAACGCCAGATCCGCCGCGTTACCGATCACCTGGCCGATGTCGCGCGCGCCCGAGCGCGTCGGTTGGATGAGATAACGATCACCGCCATGGAACTGGCCGGCCTGAATTTCTACCGTGAATCCGTCGGCTGAAACATGCGTCGGCAGCCCTTGCCCCACACTGCCTTCCGCAACGACTTTGCCGTCGTTGATGCGTACGAGTGTGAACGCACCATTGCCGACGCGGTCAAAGCGCATTTCGTAGTCGCTGGTCGTCAATTGTGCCGGCGCGTCGATCGACACGTTCACCTGACCGGCCGAATAGCCGGGCGTCAGGTTCGTCGCGACGGCGCGTTGGGCAACTTTGGTCGGATCATTGATCGCCGTGAACAGGTCGGTGCCGAACTCACCGTCGAGCGTCACCCCTTTGTGCTGTTGCTGGTTGATCGCGTCGGCGAGACCGATGGCAATACGACCGAGCTGATTCAAAGCGCTGTCGAGCACACCGTTGCGAAAGTCGAGCAGCCCGCCGAGTTGGCCGCCGGCGATCGACGACGTGACGAGTTGGCCCGGTGCATCCTTGCTCGAGCTGAGCGCGATCTGGCCGTTGCCCACCGCCTGCATGGTGGTGACCTGGCTGCCGGTGATCAGCGGTTGGCCCTTTCCAACAAAAACACTGAGCTGACCGTCATTTTGCGCGACGACCTTCACGTCTACCTTCTCGGCCAGTTGGCGCAGCATTTCATCGCGCTGATCGAGCAGGTCGTTCGGCAGCACACCGCTGGAGCGCCCATCCGCGCTGCCGATGCGGTCGTTCAGGGCGCCGATGCCTTGCGCCAATTCATTGATCTCGTCGGTCGTCGATCTGAGTTGCTGGTCGAGACCTGCCTGTTGTGTATTGAGCCGTTCGTACATCGTGTTGAAGCGGCTCGCGAGCCCTGC
>JANLUG010000143.1:0-7306 GCA_031363335.1 Gammaproteobacteria bacterium | reverse complement strand
TCCGATTTCCCTTGAGGGGTCGGCGCGGCTAATCTGTGCGTCCGCGCTTGCCTTCCCGAGTTCACGCCATCGTGCGGTCGACGGCCTCATAGGGTCGTTCTGCCGAAGCGCAACGTTGCAGGCTGAGGTCAGGTCCGAATCATGCCGTATAGAGGAGCACCCATGCCGCGGGTCAGCGGATCCATTGGCATCATCGTTCTGCTCGCAACGCTTGGGCTGGTCGCTTGCGGCTCCGGCAAGCAAGGCGGCGGACCACCGCAAGGCGCCCCCGACGTCGGCGTCGTGACGATTCAACCCCAACAAGCGGTGTTGACCGCGGAGTTGCCCGGACGAACGTTGCCGTACGAAGTCTCCGACGTGCGTCCGCAGGTGAACGGCATCCTGAAAAAACGCCTGTTCACCGAAGGCAGCCTCGTCGCAGCGGGCCAACCGCTGTATCAGATCGACGACACGCTCTATCAAGCCGCGTACAGCAGTGCGAAGGCACAACTCGCGAACGCGAAAGCGGCGCTCGTCACGGCGAAGCTCAAGGCCGACCGCTACGTGTTGCTGCGTGAGCAGAAGTCGATCAGCCAACAGGATTACGATGACGCGCAGGCCGCGTTGCTGCAGGCGAGCGCAAACGTCGAACAACAGCAGGCCAACGTCGAGACCGCGCGCGTCACGCTCGGCTACACGCGCATCACCGCACCGATCACCGGCAAGATCGGTCGCTCGTACCTGACGCAGGGCGCGCTCGTCGAAGCGAATCAGGATCAGGCGCTCGCAACCATTCAGACGCTCGACCCGATCTACGTCGACATGAATCAATCGACCAGCGAGTTGCTGGCACTTCGGCGCGCGGTCGCGCCCGATCAACGCGACGGACAGGCGACTGCCGCGGTGACGCTCGAACTCGACGACGGCACGCCGTATCCGCTCGAGGGCACTCTGCAATTTCAAGAGGTATCGGTCGACTCGACCACCGCCACGGTCACGCTGCGCGCGCAATTCCCAAATCCGGACGGCGTGCTGCTGCCGGGTATGTTCGTGCGCGCGCGCATCATCGAACGGATCGAGCCGAATGCGCTGCTCGTTCCACAGCGCGGCGTCAGCCGCGACGAACGCGGCAATGCGACGGCGCTGATCGTGGACGCCGACGGCGTGGTTCAGGGCCGCAAACTCACCGTCGCGCAGACGGTCGGCACGAACTGGCTCGTGACGAGCGGCATCGTTCCGGGCGATCGCGTCATCGTCGAAGGTCTGCAGTACGCGCGGGCGGGCCAGAAGGCAACCGCCGCGGCGTTCGTTGCACCGGGTGAGTCGGCGGCTGCCCCTGCTCCCACTGATTCCACGGAACGGTCGAAGTAGCGCCGATGCTGTCGCGCTTCTTCATCGACCGGCCGATCTTCGCGTGGGTGATCGCGATCTTCATTGCGCTTGCCGGCGCGCTCGCGATCGTCAGGTTGCCCGTCGAGCAGTACCCGAGCATCGCGCCGCCGCAGGTGGTCATCCAGACGACGTACCCCGGCGCATCGGCGGAAACCGCGCAGAACTCGGTCACGCAGGTAATCGAGCAACAGCTCACCGGCATCGACAACCTGATGTACTTCGCGTCGACCACGGGCTCCACCGGGCAGATACAGATCACCGCGACATTCCTCGCCGGCACCGATCCCGACATTGCCCAGGTGCAGGTACAGAACAAGGTGCAACAGGCGAGTTCGCGGCTGCCGCAGGAAGTGTTGCAGCAAGGCGTGGTGGTGCAGAAGTCGCAGTTCAGCTTTCAGCTGATCGTCGGCATCTCCGACACGATGGGGCGCTACACCAACATCGACATCTCCGACTTTCTCGGCAGCCGCATACTCGATCCGATCTCGCGCGTGCCCGGCGTCGGCGACGTGCAGGTTTTCGGCTCGCCGTACGCGATGCGGATCTGGCTCGACCCGTACAAGCTCGTTTCGTACAACCTAACGCCCGCCGACGTACGCGACGCGGTGCGCGCGCAGAACACGCAGGTATCCGCCGGCGAAATCGGCGCGCAGCCCGCGACGAAAGCACAGCAGCTGAATGCGACGGTCACCGCGCAGAGCCGCCTGCAAACGCCCGAGCAGTTCCGCAACATCATTCTGAAAAGCTCCACCGGTGGCGCCGCCGTGCGGCTCTCCGATGTCGCGCGCGTCGAGATCGGCGCCGACAGCTATCAGGTGATCAGCCGTTTGAACGGCCGACCCGCCGCCGGTATGACCGTTCGTCTTGCACCCGGCGCAAACGCGCTGACGACGATCGACGCGGTGAAGAAGCGCGCGACCGAACTCGGCGCGTCGTTGCCTGAAGGCATGGAGCTGTCGTTCCCGGTAGACAACACCCGCTTCATCCGTATTTCCATCCGCGAAGTGATCTTCACGCTGACCGAGGCGATTGCGCTCGTCATCCTCGTGATGTGGGTGTTCCTGCAGAACTGGCGCACCACGCTGATTCCCGCGATTGCGGTGCCGGTGGTGCTGTTCGGCACGTTCGGTGCGCTCGCGGTGTTCGGTTACACCATCAACACGCTGACGCTCTTTGCGCTGGTGTTGTCGATCGGCCTGCTTGTGGACGACGCGATCGTGGTGATCGAAAACGTGGAACGCATCATGCGCGAGGAGCAATTGTCGCCGCGCGATGCCACGCGCAAGTCGATGCAGCAGATCACCGGCGCACTGATCGCGATCGCACTGGTGCTGTCCGCGGTGTTCGTGCCGATGGCATTCTTCGGTGGGTCGACCGGCGTGATCTACCGCCAGTTCTCGGTGACGATCGTGTCCGCGATGGTGCTGTCGATCTTCGTCGCGCTCGTGCTGACGCCGGCGTTGTGCGCAACGTTGCTGAAAGCTGTACCGCTCGGACATTCCGAGCGGCACGGCTGGTTCTTCACGAAATTCAACACGACGTTCGAGAACGGCCGTGCGCGCTACATGCGCACCTTAGAGCGCCTGTTGGGCAAACGCGCGCCGTCGATGGTCGTGTACGGCGTGATCGTGGCCGTAATGGCGGTGCTGCTCGTACGCATGCCGACCGGGTTCTTTCCCGCGGAGGATCAAGGCGGGCTGTTCACGCCGATCACGTTGCCCGTCGGCGCGATGCAATCGCGCACGCTCGAGGTGGCGAAGCACGTGGAGCACTTCTACCTCGAGGACGAGAAGGCCAACGTGCATACGGTCTTCATCGTCGCGGGCTTCAGCTTCGCGGGTCAGGGTCAGAACACCGGTCAGGCCTTCGTCAACCTGACCGATTGGGATCAGCGACCCGGCGAGCACAACAGCGCGCAAGCGATCGTGGGGCGTGCATTCAAGACGTTCTCGAAGATCCGCGATGCGCAGATCTTTCCGCTGCTGCCGTCGCCGGTGCGCGAACTCGGCAACTCCACCGGCTTCGAAATGGAACTCGAAGATCGGGCCGATCTCGGCCACGAAGCGCTGATGGGCGCGCGCAACCAACTGCTCGCCGCCGCGCGCAAGAACCCGCTGCTCGCGCAGGTCCGCCAGAACGGACTCGACGACACGCCGCAGCTGCACCTCCAGGTCGATCAAGCGAAAGCCAACGCATTGGGTATCTCCGTAGCAGACATCAACGCAACCCTGTCGGCGGCATGGGGCGGTTCGTACATCAACGACTTCATCGATCGCGGCCGAGTGAAACGCGTATATATGCAGGGTGACGCACCGTTTCGAATGGCGCCGGAAGATCTCGAACGCTGGTACGTACGTTCATCGACCGGAACGATGGCGCCGTTCTCGTCGTTCATGAGTTGGCGCTGGCAGCAAGGACCCGCCCGGCTCGAGCGCTACAACGGCCGGCCGTCGCTCAACATTCAGGGACAAGGCGCGCCGGGTGTGAGCTCCGGTACGGCGATGGATGAAATGGAAAAACTCGTCGCACAGCTGCCAAAAGGTTTTGGTCTCGAGTGGACCGGCGCATCGTTCCAGGAACGGCTGTCGGGCGCGCAAGCCCCCGCGCTATACACGATCTCGTTGCTGGTCGTATTCCTGTGCCTGGCGGCGCTGTACGAAAGCTGGGCCGTTCCCGTCGCCGTGCTGCTGGTGGTGCCGCTCGGCATCATCGGTGCCGTGCTCGCGGCGACCCTGCGAGGTCTCGTCAACGACATCTACTTCCAGGTGGGGCTGCTCGCGACGATGGGTCTCGCCGCGAAGAACGCGATTCTGATCGTGGAGTTCGCGGAAGCGGAGTTGCGCGCCGGCGTCGGTGCGTACGATGCAGCGCTGCGCGCGTCACGATTGCGCTTGCGACCGATCCTGATGACGTCGTTCGCATTCATCGCGGGCGTGTTTCCGCTGGTGGTTGCTTCGGGCGCGGGTGCGGCGAGTCAGAACGACATCGGCACCGGTGTGGTTGGCGGCATGTTGACCGGCGTGATCCTGGCGATCTTCTTCGTGCCGATATTCTTCGTCATGGTGCGTCGGCGCGCGAAGCTGCCGGTCGCTTCGCTCGGGCCGATCTAACGATCAACCAAACGAAAAGCTCTCCTGCATGCGTGCGCGCACCGCGCCCTGGTGCTCGAAGTACTGCTTGAAGCCGCCGTTGTAGTTGCCGTCCTGGCGGCGCTGCGACTCGCCTTCGAAGTTGTAGTAGCCCGGTGTGCATTCCTGATTGCGGCCGGTCTTGCCGCGATGCGCGATCACCTCGTTCACCCACCATTCTTCGGCTTCGACGGTGGGGTCGATCGTATTGAGGCCGTTCGATCGCACGTAGTCGATGCACGCCGCGATGTGGTCGCCCTGCGTCTGCAGCATGTCGGTGAGGTTGAACTGAAACGACGCCTGATAGCCGCCCATGATGAACAGGTTCGGAAATCCCTGCGTGTGGATGCCGAGCAAGGTACGGATGCCGTCGCTGTACTTGTCTTCCAGATCGATCCCGCCAAGACCCACGATGCGGTTATAGATACCGGTCTTCTGCACTTCGAAGCCGGTCGCGTAGATCAACAAGTCGAGCTTGTACTGCTTACCCTCGAACACCGGACCGAGCTCCGTGATCTCGGTGATTCCTTTGCCGTGCGTATCCACCAGATGCACTGAGGGGAGATTGAACGTCGGCAGGTAATCGTTGTGAAAGCACGGCCGCTTGCACATGAACATATACCACGGCTTCAGCGACTCGGCGGTCGCCTTGTCCTTGACCGTCGCTTCGATGCGCTCGTGGATGCGCATCATGTAGTCGATGTTGCCGCGTTCCTGGCGCTGGATCTTCTCGTCACGCGACTCCGCCTCGAATCGCGCCCTCTGTTCATCCGTTAGTTGCGGATCCTGCAACGCGCGGGCACGCCGCTTCGCCTGCCAGCCCGGCTTGAGTTTGGCCGCCCATTCCTGATCGGTGGGCCAATCGTCGCGCACGTCGATCGAAGACGGCGTGCGCTGGAATACATAAAGTTCCTTGGCGTTCTCTCCGAGCGCCGGAACGGCCTGTACCGCAGTTGCGCCGGTGCCGATGATGCCGACCACCTTGTTTTTGAGCTTCTCGAGCTCAGCGCCGGTGTACTCGTAATCCCAGCGCGACGTGTGGAACGAATATCCCTTGAACGTTTCCATGCCTGCGATGCGCGAAAGCTTAGGCTTCGACAACGTACCGTTCGCGCAGATGACGAATCGCGCGCGCATGTGATCGCCGCGATCGGTATCGATGTGCCACATCTGTTCGTCTTCGTTCCACACCGTGGACGTGACCGTGGTCTGGAATACGGCGAGTTCATACAGGTCGTAGCGCCGCGCGATCTGCTGGCAGTAAGCGAAGATCTCCGGCCCGCGCGAGTAGTGATGCTTCGGTACGTAGCCGGTCTCGTCGAGCAACGGCAGATAGTCGTACGACACTACGTCGCACGCCGCACCCGGGTAGCGGTTCCAGTACCACGTGCCGCCGACATCGCCGCCGCGCTCCACGATGCGGATGGACGCCACGCCTTTTTCGCGCAGCCGCGCCGACGTCAGCAGCGCCGAGAAGCCGCCGCCGATGAACAGCACCTCGACGGTATCGTTAATCGCATCGCGCGGCGTGATCGCGCCGCCGTAAGGGTCGCTCGCATAACGCTCGAGATCCCCGGACAAATCGGATGTGAACTGTTGCGTGCCTTCGGGCCGGTACGCGAGACGCAGATCGCGTTCCTCGGCGAACTTGCGCTTGATCTCATCGTAGTAGGCGTCGGGGTGTCGCGGTCTGCTCATGGTATTTCCGTCACTGCTGCCGTTGCGACCACCGACGATACGAGCAAATGGCGGACGTGACTATCCCCCGGGCGTCGTCCCGGCGATGTCGACGGGGTTGTCGGCGGAATCGACGAACGGTCCGAGCATCCGGTCCGCCAACGACGCCACGAGGGCATCGGAGGACTCAGCCGAAACTCCCGGCCGGCCTGCCGCGGAGAGCCCCGCGTCGAGAAACGACGCGACCTCCGGGCGAAAGCCGACGCTGCCCATGCGCCAGACGAATACATTGCCGAGCCGTTGATCGTCGGTGAAGCGCCGGTGCAGTTCGCGCTTCAGCGCGAAGAACGCTTCCACCTGCGCGGGGCTGTACCTTTTGCTCAACAACGCGACCGGCCGGGCTGACTCCACCAACGACCCGGCGAAGACGATCCCGGTCGGTGGGACCTTCAGCCACTCCAATACGACGCGCAGCGACGGATTGCCGTTGACCGGTGTGACCTCGATCCGATCCGCGCCGGCCGACTCCAAAGCAACTGCGACAAACTCGGAGCAGTACACCTTGGCGTGGTCCGAATCGTCGAAGTACGGATCGAAGGGCGTCTTGTCGGCATAGCTTTGCCGCGCGAAGGCGGCGACGCGCGCCCTATCGACATTGTCAGGCGGATCGTAAATGCCGACGATCCGCTGGCGCGCCACGTAGGTGTCGAACGGTGTGCGCCGAACCCTGCCGCTCGCGGAATCCGTCGGGGGTCCCCACATGATCGGGTCGATCGTCGCCCGGCTTTCGTAAACGAACGGCTCACCGGCTTCGATCGAGATCACGCCGGCATGGACGAAGGGCTGGAACTGCGCCCCTGCCAGCGCAATGAACAGGCTCACCGGCGTGCCCTGATCGCTGACGATGATCTGCCCCGATTCGAGCGGCAGTCCCTGATAAGTCTCGGCGTGCCCGGCTCCTGGCGTTACGTCGAACGTCGCGTATCGCCGCACATCGACGTGCGCGCAACCTGCGATCAACACCATCGCGCCTAAGCATAAGGACGAGCACGCGCTCGCTTTCATCGGCGACCGTCGGCCGCGACCGGCGGCGGCATCGTGTCGGTCGACTGGGCATGGTAGTGGTCGGC
>JANLUG010001075.1:0-5607 GCA_031363335.1 Gammaproteobacteria bacterium | reverse complement strand
CGGCGAAGCAGTGATGGTAGATGACGCAGGACGATGACGATTTCTGGCTCGACGCGCTTGCCGGTCGAGCCACGCACGACTCCGACGCGTCGCGCGAAGCGCGCGAGCTGCGCGCCGCGATGCTGGCGCGTGACGTACGCGATGTCGAAGTCGAGCAGACCGATCCGGCGCGCGAACAGATGCTGCTCGAGCGCGCGCGCCGCGACGGCGTGCTCGCGATATCGCGACGCAAACCGTCCCGGCTGCAGCTGAGCCTCGCGGCTGCCGCGCTCGTCTGTGTGACGTTGGGATTGTGGTCCGTCGAGCAGCCGCGCGAAGACGTATACGTCGTGCGCTCCGCACCCGACGGGATCAACCGCATCGAATCCGCGGATCCGCAAGCGCTGAAGCAACGGCTGCTGTCGGATCTGCGAGCCGCCGGAGTTGCCGCAAACGGTTATCAGCGACTTGGCACGGAGGGAATCGACGCCGACCTGCCGCCGGTTCTGTCTGACAAGGTTGCGGCAGTGCTCGATCGTTATCACCTCGCGCCGCCGGCCGACGGCATCCTGCGGGTGGAGATCGCGGCCCCGTCCCGATGAGGTGGCGCGCAGCCGTCGGCTTGGCCGTGGTGCTGCACTGCGCATCCGCAGTCGCGCTCGACCTCACCGGCTTGTGCCCGGAAGGGCTCCCGACCGATACCACGACGCCGCTCGCGGAACTCAGGTCGCGAGTGGAAACGTTGATGCAAACGGATCCGCTCGCGACGGTGCCGATCCTTTGCAGCACGATCCCGCGGGTGGCGCGTGAGAAGGGCGACGACTCGCTCGAATATGCGTGGTGGGTCGGTTCGCTCGCGACACCGCTGATCGCATTCCAGAACAAGCTCGCCGAATCGCTGCCGTTGCTTTCGACTGCGCAGCCGTTGCTCGAGCGACACCTGGGAAGGAACGCAGTCGAACTCGCCGACATACACGTCGCCTACGCATGGATCTACTTCCGGCAGGGTCGCCTTGCGGAAGCAGGCGACGCATGGGAGCGCGCGAAGGAAATCAGGGAAATCACTCCGGGGGAGAAAAAAGTCGAACTGCAGAAGGCGTTGGTCGGCCTCGGTCAGGTGCGAATGGCGCAACGCGACTTCGTTGCTGCGCGCGAGGCGCTCGACCGGGCGTACAAAATTCTCGAGGAAAACGACGAGAAGCGCAGCGAAGCGGGCGCGGCGATCGAGAACGCTTATGCCAACCTCGCGATGCGGCAGGAAGATTACGATGCCGCACGCCGCCACGCCGAGGTGCAGATCGACATCGAGAAATCGCTCGCCGCCAACGTGATGCAGCTGGTGCCGGCGTACATCGTACTCGGCAGGGCGCTGGAACGGCTCGACGAATTCGAAGGCAGCGAGGCAGCGCTGTTGGAGGCGATACGGCTCGCGGAAGACGATCAAGGTCCGCTCCAACGACACTACCTGGCCGCGCTGACGGAACTCGGTGCCATGTTGAATGAGCGCGACGAGCCGGCGAGAGCACTGCCGTTCGCGCAGCGCGCCGCCGTATTGGGAACGGCGACGCTCGGCGAGTCCGCGCCGCGTATGGTTCGGGTTTTGCAGAACCTCGGCGAGGTGCAACGCTCGCTTGGCGACCTGCCTGAAGCGTTGCGCCTTTACGATCTCGCCGGGCGCATCGTCGTTGCGGACTCGGCGAATGTCGAACGCCCGTCGCTCGCGGCCTACTACAGAGGTCGAGGCGATCTGGAATGGAGCCTGGGCGAGGTGGGCAATGCGCGAAGGGCGCTCGAGCAGGGTCTAGATACTGCCGGCGCGGACGCTACGCTCGGCACCGAACGGGCTGCCACATTGTTGAGCCTCGCGCGAACATGGGCGCGCGCAGATCCACAAGCTGCGCGGGCGAATCTGCAGGAGGCACTGACGTTGTTCGCCGGTCGCCTGCCGGACTCGCATCCGACGATTCTGCGCGTGGTCAACGAACTATGCGGCGTCGACATACGTACAAAAACAACCGATTCGACGTACTGCGACGATGCCCTCGATCGCGTCTCGCGCACGCAGGATACGGAGCCGTCGTTGTTGAGCGCGGTGTTCGCGAATCAGAGCGATCGCGCGGCCGTCGCCGGCGATCGCGCCATGGCGCGTTCGAATGCAATTCTCGCGCTTGCTTCGGCGGAAACGTTGGGTACACCGACACCGTTGTGGGATGCGTACTTCCGCCTTTCAAAACTGTTGGCGCGCGACGGCGATCGACGCCTCGCGATTTTCTTCGGCAAGCTGTCGGTAACGCAGGTCGAGCGGCAACGCGGGCGCTTCGTGGGCGAATACCGACGCTTCGACCGCGCGTTTCTGCAGGACAAAGTCGAGGTGTATCGCGCGTTGGCCGATTGGCTGATGGAGGAAGGTCGCATCGACGAGGCGCTGGACGTGCTGCAGTTGTTGAAGACGCAGGAGTTGTACGACTTCGTGCTGCGCTCCGCGCCGACCGATCCCGCCGAGCGCGTATCGCTGAACGAATCCGAAGCGGCGTTGCGTAAGGCCTACTCGAAGGCGGTCGGCGCGGATGCCACCACCGGCGAGACGATCGAGCGCCTCGGCCGTCTCGGCGAAGCAGAGCGTTTGAGCATCAGCGAACGCGCCCAGCTCGACCGGTTGTTGGCGCGCGAGCACGGCGCCGACAAGCGGCGCGCGCTGCGCATTCGCGAATTGATCGCGACCTCGACGCCGCGCCAGAAGCGCTCGCCAGACCGTCCGCTCGCCGGGGGCGCGGTGCTCGACGAGGAGATCAAGCGATACGGCAACGACACGGCGGTTGCGGTGTATCTGCTGACCGATACGCATCTGCGCGTACTGATCGCAACGTCGCTGGGTCACCAGGACATCCGCGTCGACGTGGACGGCGCGGCGTTGCGCCGCGACATCGGTCGCTACCTCGACGGCATCACGCGTCGCGCAGACGTTCAAGCGGCGGGACGGTCGTTGTACGAAACGCTGATGCGTCCGGTGGACGAAGCGGCGTCGCGCGCGCATGCGCAACGATTGGTGCTTTGGCTCGACGGCGCGCTGCGCTATCTGCCGTTCGGCGCGTTGCAGAGTCCGTCGGGACCGGTGCTCGAACGCTACACGATCCTCGCGCACGCCGACGTGAGCGCTGAGGGGACCCGTGACGCCGGCCAGGCGTTGGCATTGAAGGTACGTGGCTTCGGCGTAACGCGTGCGGTCGCCGGCTATGCGGCCTTGCCGGCCGTTGCCGATGAACTGTGCCATCTCGTACGCGGCCCGATCGCGGGGCTCTCGGCGCCGAATGCAGCGTGCGCGAGCGCAACCGAAGGCCGCGGCGTGATCGACGGCGAGGCCTATACGAACGAAGCGTTCACTGCTGAACGTCTCGTGACACCGCTGAGCAAACCACCGGACTTCTCCGTGCTGCACCTCGGCACCCATTTCAGCCTGCGTCCCGGCAACGCGTTGCGTTCGTACCTCGTGCTCGGCGACGGCGGCAAGCTGACGCTCGAACGTATCAACGCGCTGGATTTCCGCGGCATCGAACTCGTCACGTTGTCGGCCTGCCAGACCGCCTTGGGCGGCGCCACCAGCGACGACGGCCGCGAACTCGAAGCGCTCAGCGCGATCGTGCAGCGGCGCGGCGCAAAACGCGTCATCGCGAGTCTCTGGCAAGTGGAAGACAAGAGCACCGCGATGTTGATGCGCGCGATGTACACCGCTTTCGTGGCCGCGCCCACCGACGCAGCCGCGGCATTGCGTCAGGCACAACTGTCGGTGCGGGCCGATCCTGCCTACGCACATCCGTACTATTGGGCGGGCTTCGTCGCTTCCGGTTTCTGATGCGTCTGTGGCTAGTTGCCGATCTCGGAAACGGCAACCCCTTGCGACTGCGTCGGCGGTTCGATCCCC
Organism: Gammaproteobacteria bacterium; assembly: GCA_031363335.1. Taxonomy (GTDB): domain Bacteria; phylum Pseudomonadota; class Gammaproteobacteria; order Pseudomonadales; family Azotimanducaceae; genus DATJGR01. The sequence continues at coordinate 1,709 of JANLUG010001075.1, read as the reverse complement.
AACAGCTTCGCAACCGTCGGTGCAATATCGATCATCGACACCGCGCCGATGCGTTTGTTCTTCGGCACCCCGCGACCCATCGCCAACATCATCGCGCCCATTTCAGGAAGATCGGGATCGAATCCGTGGCTGCCCGGGTATACATCGGCGACGGGTCCCAACACCGCGTAGATCGTCCGGATCCACCACGCGGGATAGGCGAGCGGCAACGATGGGTCGCTGACCACCACCAGATCACCGGTGCGGTCCGGTGTCTTCAGGTGGAATCGTTCCGGCAGCTCGGCGCCGCGGTATACCTCGAGCGGCTGTCGCGCCAACAACAGCGCAAAGGCGCCGTCGATCTGCGCCATGTCGTCCAGAAAGACTTGCGCGACGCCGGGGCCGCCGTAGACGCGTGCCGGAAAGCCGTGTTCGGCGAGGTAACCCGAGAGATCGAAGAAGCCGTGCAGCGCGGTCATGCCATGGTCGCTAACGAGCAGCACGGTGGTGTCGTGCCACAGGCGACGCGCATCGATTCCGTCCAGAAGCCGGACCAGTTGGGCATCCTGGTCGTAGATCTGCTCGACGATCGCTGGGCTGTCCGGGCCGCGCCGATGCCCGACCGTATCCGCGCCGTGCCAGTAGGCCATGATCAAGCCCGGCCGTTGATCCGCCGGAAGGTCGATCCAGGCCAGCATCTGATCCACTTTGACGTTCTCCGGCGTTTCGCCGTTGAACGGTGCGACGCGGTATTGCTGGTGCCGGCCGTGCCAGTCGGTTTCGGAACCGACCCAGAAATAGGTCGCCGCATGTATGCCCTGGCGCTCGGCGGTAATCCACAACGGCTCGGCATTCAGCCAGCTCGCGTCGCTCGAATAGGCGTAGCGGCCGCGCACTCGATCGAGGAATTCGTTGTCGACGATGCCGTGCGTGGCGGCCCAGCTGCCGGTTGCCAGCGTGACGTGTCCTGGAAACGTCGACGACGGCCAGCCGGCAACCAATCGTTCGGCGCGCAACCCTTCGTGCTGCATGCGCGTGAGGCCTGGAAATGCTGCGCGATCGGGATAGTCGTAGCGCATGCCGTCCCACGACATCACGATGACCAGCGGCGCGCCGCCCCACGCGCGCACCGCGACGAATGCGAGTAGCAGCAGGAGTATCCGGCGCGCCTTCATGAAGGTGTCAGTCGCTGCCGTCCTTCGGCAATCCCAGAATCCGCTCGGCGATGATGTTGCGCTGGATGTTCGGGGTGCCGCCGCCGATGACGACGTTCGGCCAGCTGAGGGCGGCTTTCGCCCACTTGCCGCGATCCACCGCTTCCGCGCCGTCTTTCAGTTCGAGGCCGGCTTGACCGGTCAGCGACACGGCGAAGTCGTCCATGTCGACCTCCAAGCTCGCGCGGTGCAGCTTGTTGACGGACGTTTCGCTCGAGAGCGGTTCGCCTTTCAGCTGTTTCGTCAGATAACGCAGGCCGTTGTACTTCATCGACGCGATTTTGACGTCGAACTCGGCGATCCTGCGCCGCACGGCCGGTTCCTGCGCCGCCGGCTTGCCGTTGCGTCGCGTGTTCTTTACCAGCGTTTTCAGCGTGTCGAGCTTTTCGAACATCTGCGTCACCTCGCCGATGCTCGACCGCTCGTTCGCGAGCGCGGAGACGGTAACGGACCAGCCTTTACCTTCCTCGCCGAGTCGGTTTGCAACCGGCACTTTCACATCCGTGAAGAACACTT
>JANLUG010001055.1:0-6347 GCA_031363335.1 Gammaproteobacteria bacterium | reverse complement strand
AGAACAGCGCCGCGTCGTCGGCGTGCGCGACGATGATCAATACCGTTTGGCCGTGTCCGGGCAATTCACTCATGTCATTACTGTGCCGTGGCGCTGATCGCGGCGTCGCTGGGTCGATGGAACACCGCTTCGTGATACGTCTTCTTCACCCCGGGCACCACCTTCAGATTCGGTGATTTCTTCGTGAACCACACCGCGGAGAGACCTGGGAACGGGAACGGCACGATGTATTGCTTCAGTTCCGACTCGCGGTCGAAGCACTTCTCGATCTCGCCCAACTCGTTCAACACGCAGTACTCCATTTTCGGGTCGTACAACGAACCGGAGTCGCCCGCCTTCGGGCGCACCTTCACGGTGCGCTGAACCCCATGGTCTTCGACGACGATCTTGCCGTCCGCCTGCACCCGCTTCAGCAGACGTAGACGGGCCAAGTACTGGTGATCTGCCGGATCGACGAGCAATGCGAATTCGAGGTCGTTCGACGGCACCGCGTAGACACGGGCCGGACAGTTGCCCCAGTCAAAATCGAAGCGCGCCGCAAACACTTGATACGGCTCGGTCGGTGTGCCTTTCGGCGGTGCTTTCGGAGGCTTTGTGATTTCGAGTTCGAGCAGATCGCCCACTTTCGAATGACAACCGAAGCCGAGCAGATCGAGTTCGTCGTTGACCTGCGCGGACGCGCGATCCATGTAGAACTGCACACGCAACTGGCTCCCCGCATCGAGCGACAGCCGCATCACCGGATTGTCGAGCTTGTAACGACTGATGCCGTCGGACACATCTTCGGCGACCGAGGAATTCCATTGTCCTTCGTAGTCCCCGAGATACGCGTTGACGAGCGCGATCTGGTTTTTCGGAACAGTACCGTTCTTGATCGTCGCGGCGGCGACGGTGACGCCGACACACACCAACACGGCGATTGCGATGCGTATGGGCATTCGTTGTAGCGACATTGCAGCGTTCGGCGGCGGGTGATCGCATCCTACTATGTACCGTCCTTGCACTTCTGCAACTGCATCGGCATGGTTGCAGGCCATGGCCATGGATAGACGCCGAGCGCGATGGTAGACACAGCGGACATCGTATTGTCCGGATCGACGGCCCGATGCACCGGCCGCTGGACTGCGCAGATGCTCGACGGCATCGAGCACCGGCTCGCAGTCATAGCATGGCCCGCGGGTCCGATCCGGTTCGATCTCAGCGGCGTCGAATTCGATACGGTCGGTGCGTGGCTGCTGAATCGCACCGCGCGCGATTTGCGTCAATCCGGCCGCGACGTGTCGTTGGACGGCGCCGATCCGGCGTCCACGCGGCTGCTTCAACTCGTTGAAGCAAACAGCGCGGCATGCGATCAGCCGGTCAACGTGCACGTGCCCGGCATGTTCGAAGAGATCGGTCGCGAGTCGGAAGAGCAGCTGCGCAGCTACGGCGACTTCTTCGCATTCATCGGCGAGACCGCGAGCACCGCGGTCGCGTCGATCCTCGATCCGCGCAAGATGCGCTGGAAACAGATCGCAACTGAATTGCAGCTCGCCGGCGTCAACGCACTGCCCATCGTCGGATTGCTGGCGTTCTTGCTCGGCGTCGTCATCGCGTATCAGGGCGGTACGGTGTTGCGCGACTACGGCGCCAACATCTTCATCGTCGACATCGTCGCACTCTCGATGGTGCGCGAACTCGCGCCGCTGATCACCGCGATCATCGTCGCGGGACGCACCGGCTCCGCCTACACCGCGCAGATCGGCACGATGATGGTCACCGAAGAAATCGACGCGTTGCGCAGCATCGGCATCGCACCGCAGGAACTGCTGGTGCTGCCGAAGATGATCGCACTCGTCATCGCACTGCCGCTGCTCACGGTCTATGCGGACGTGATGGGATTGATCGGCGGCATCGTGATGTCGCATTCGTTGCTGGGCCTGAGCGCGCACAGCTTTGTAGATCGTCTTGCAGAAGCCGTGTCGGTGAAATCGTTCCTGAGCGGTATCGGCAAGGCGCCGGTGTTCGCGGTGTTGATCGCGCTGGTCGGCTGCTTCCAGGGATTTCAGGTTTCCGGAAGCGCGGAAGGCGTCGGTCGTCAAACCACGATCAGCGTGGTGCAGTCGATCTTTCTGGTGATCGTGATCGATGCGGCGTTCTCGATCGCGTTCAACAATCTCGGCATCTGACGTGATCGACGCCAAGCCCAAAGAAGTTCTCGTCGGTGTTCGCGGTGTAGAGCAGCAGTTCGGCGACAAGCGCGTGCTCGACGGAGTGAATCTCGACGTAACGCGCGGCGAGATCCTCGCAATTGTCGGCGGCAGCGGCAGCGGCAAGTCGACGTTGTTGCGGCTCATGTCGATGCTGACGCGACCCACGGCCGGTTCGATCCGCGTGTTCGGCACCGAAGTCGCGCAGATCAGCGACGCGGCGGCGCTGCCGTTGCGAAAACGGATCGGTGTGATGTTTCAGAACGGCGGGCTGTTTGGCGACATGAACGTGCTGGAGAATGTCGCCGTACCGATGCGGGAGCACACCCATTTGCAGGATGACACGATCGAGCAGATGGCGGAGATCAGGATCTCGCTCGTCGGGCTCGATCCCGACGCCGCGATCAAATATCCGGCGCAGTTGAGCGGCGGCATGCGCAAGCGCGCCTCGCTCGCGCGCGCGATGGCGCTCGATCCCGAGGTGTTGTTTCTCGACGAGCCGACGTCGGGGCTCGATCCGCTCAGTTCGGACGAGATCGACGAACTCGTGCTCGAGCTGAAGAACTCGTTAGGGCTTACCATCGTCACGGTGACGCACGATATGGATTCGCTGTGGCGGATCGCCGACAGGGTTGTGTTGTTGGCGGAGGGTCGAGTGGCGGTGGAAGGAACGATGGCGGAGCTCTCGAGATCGGATCACGGTGTCGCGCGCGAGTTCTTCGGCGGCCGCCGCGGTCGCGCCAGTGAGCACGCGGCGGTGCAACGATGACATCGAAGAACAGCTATATCCGGATCGGCATCTTCGTCGTTGTGCTGACGACGGCGCTGATCTGGGGCACGTTGTGGCTCAGCGCCGGCGGCGCGCCCGGTGAGTACGACTACTACCTCACCTACATGAACGAATCCGTGTCAGGTCTCAGTCAGGACGCGGCGCTGACATATCGCGGCGTCAACGTCGGCAAGGTGCGCGAGATCACGATCGATCCGAACAATCCGGACCGCGTGCGCCTGATGCTGCAGGTGAAACACGGCGTGCCGATCAAGCAGGACACGCAAGCCACGCTCGCGATGCAGGGTCTGACCGGGCTCGCCACGATCGACCTGCTCGGCGGTTCACCGGCATCGCCGCCGCTGACGATGACGGACGGCGAACCGTATCCGGTCATCCCGAGCAAACCGTCGCTGTTGGTGCGGCTCGACTCGGTCATCTCCGACCTGCTCGGCAATCTCATCGAAATGAGCAGAAAGGTGAACGAGATGCTCGATACGGACAGCCGCGCGAATCTCGCGAAGACGCTGGCGCACATCGAAACGATCACCGGCACATTGGCCGGCGAATCGAGTCGCCTCGGCAACATCGTCGGCGACGCAGAAGCGACGATGCAAAACGCCCGTCGGGCGAGCGCCGCGCTGCCGGATCTCATGCGCGACGTGACCCATTCGTCACAGACGCTCGCAACGATGGCGGAACAGCTGCGCGCGGCCGGCGAAACGATCAATGCGACGTCGAAAACGCTGCAACGAACCGCAGCCACGAGCGGCACCGACGTGCAGCGCTTCACGGCATCGACGCTGCCTGATATCACCGCAATGACGCGCGATCTGCGCGACGCCGCCGAAAATCTGCGGCAGGTCAGCGAATCGATTGAACGCGACCCGAGTGTTCTGTTGTACGGTCGCGCCGAGCAGAAGCGCGGTCCGGGGGAATGATCAGGAGAAACATGAATACGCGTCGTCACGCCGTCCGCGCCTTAGCGCTGTCGTTGGCCGGAACCCTGCTGATCGGATGCGCCCTGTCCGGACGCCCCGCCACACCGCCTGTCGCAACGTTCGTGCTCGAGGGCACCGGAGCGCAACCGACGACTCAGAACGCCACGACGAAGCTCGTGCTGAAAATCAGTACACCGGATGCAGCACCGGCGTTCGAGTCTTCGCGGATGGCGTATATAGAGCAGCCGTACCGCATTGACTACTTTGCGCAGAACGAATGGGCCGACCCACCGGCGCGGATGTTGAAGACGTGGCTGTTGCGGCAACTGTCGGATTGCGGCTTGTTCCGTTTTGTATTCACGGACTCCGCAGGCGTCGATGAATCGTTGCGGCTCGACTCGGAACTGATCGAGCTCGTGCAGGTGTTCGGCGAAACGTCGAGCGAGGTTCGCGTAACGATCCGCTTCGATCTCGTCGACGTGGAGCGACGCGCAATTCTGGTCAGCGAAACAATCTCGACCACCGAACCCGCGGCATCGCGGGATCCGTATGCGGGCGTCGTCGCGGCGAACGCCGCCGTGGAGCGCGTGCTGGATCAGCTGACGACGAAGCTGCGCGAGCCCGTTAATGCGCTCAGTTCTTCAGGTCCTTGAGCGAGCGCTTCGCGTTCGCCTCGATCGTTTCGCTATTCCACAGATCCGCGAACTGAAACGAGCGTGGGCAATGGAAGTACGCCTCGTCGATCGATAGCAGCAAACCCTGAATCAGGCCGGAGTTGGTATGGCCATTGGATACTTCCGGCTTGATGCCCATCGTTTCGAGTTACGCGGCTTCCACCACACGGATCCGGCCGTTCATCGCGACGGTGAGAGCGCCCGATCAGGCGCAGTTGCGGCAACGCTTGCTCGTAGCCTTGGGCGTCGCACTGTTGGTTGCGCCACTGCTGCGGCTGCTAACGGGAGGACCCGGCTGGGCCGCGGCGATCTCGGGTGATCTGCGAACCGTATTGTCGATGGATATTGCGTTCCTGGTCGGCGGCGCCTTCTGCATCCGCACCGCTTTGCGCGGTCGGCTGGCTGCTGACCGTCGTACTCGCACCACCGCCGCGTCGAGATCGTGCCGGCCGTACCACGCGATTATCCGCGCCTCATGCCGGTCCGTAAGCAGCCCGCCGAAGCATCATCAGCGGAGCACTGTGCATTTCAACACCTCGTTGGCGACCCGTTCGTACTCTGCGTTGGTCCCCACCTCGCCCGCTTGCAGCCGCTCGGCATAGGCGAACGAGATTTCGAACGCCGGTTTGCCCTGACATTCATCGGCGATGTGCAGCGACGCATTCGTTCGAATCGCGCGCGTCCACGCCGACCTCAGCACGCCCCAGAATGCTTGCGTTGTCTGCCAGTAGACATCGCCGGCGCTGAAATCGAAGCCTTTGATACGTTCGTATCGATCAATGCCGAGTTCGCGCGCCAGATACGGTGCGTCGGCGCGCGGCTTGCCGTGTTCGTCGAGCACGAGTTTCAGGTTGTCCTGCTCGTGCACCCAGCCTAACGGGAGCACTGTGGCGCGATTGACGCCGACGAGCACGCTGTAGTCGTCGCGAACCGTGAACTCGCGACGCGGTAGCGGCCGCCACGTCGAAGATCCGGTCCAGATCGACGCCGCGGCGTTGTGTTCCCACCGGCCGACGCTCGAGTACCGCGGCGCGTCGTCCACCTGATAGACATCCTGTGCCCACGCGCCTTTGCGCTCCGTACGCGACAGCTTGCGGCGCTCCCAGCGTTGCCCGCCTCGATACTCCGACACGAACTCCGGCTCGTAGCGCCAGTCCTGGCGCCAGTGCTTCTGCACCATCGGCCCCTCAATCGCGCCGTCGACGAGAACGAACATCACGATCACGTGCTGCAGGCTGATCGTGTCAGCACGATCCTCCGCAACGTAGATTCGTTCGGTGCCCCACGATCGGTACGGGCGTGCCGGTCCAGGTGCGCCGGAAAACACCACCGTTTCCAGAAAGTCGAACGACGCGCGATAGTCGCCGGCCATCGCGAGAATCGCCCGACGGTCGCGTTCGCGCTCGTTCAACCCCGGTTGTTGCAGCGCTCGCCAAGCCTCGCTCGCTTCGGTGGTAAGTACGACGGCGGGGCCGCTGCTCGTGCCGCCGCGCGGTTCGAGCGTAGTCGCATCTTGAAATGGCCAGCCGAATACGTAATCGGCAATGGCCGGCGTTGCCGACACCGCAATGGCGAGCGCCAGTATCAGGACGTAGGGCGACAGAAAGCGTTTGTTGCAAGAATCAGGAATCAAGTTGCGTGATCTCGATGGCGGCTTCTGAGTGGGACGCTTTCAATGATCATCGAAGGTCAACGATTCAACCCGCTTCGAACCATCCCGTCGGCGAATTCGGCGACGTGCGCGTATCGATCGCCGACGGCGAAGGCTTCGCCC
>JANLUG010001045.1:0-1243 GCA_031363335.1 Gammaproteobacteria bacterium | reverse complement strand
CCCTTCGGCCATCGCACGATCGCAGTCAAGGCGTGTCCCACCGGCGTTGGCGCGGCCGATATCGAGAAGGTCGTTTTCGAAGTACTGGAGATCGCCGAAACTGAGCTTCGCAAGGCTTCGCTCGAGGATATGCGCCGGGGCATCGCGGCATCCATAGCATGCCGTGCGGCGATCAAAATCAACACCCGGCTCGATCAGAAAAAGATGGAATGGCTGCTCGCGGAACTCGCACAAACCGACTATCCGATGAGTTGCCCCCATGGCCGCCCCATCGCACTGCGCTATGCCATGCGGGAAATTCTTCGCAGCTTCCATAGAATCTAATTCAGAATGCGGCGCGCGGACAGACTATTCACGATCCTGATGTTGCTGCGCCGGCGGCGAGTGAACCCCACAACAGCCCGCGATCTCGGTGAGCGTCTGGAAGTCTCCGAGCGGACAATCTATCGCGACATTCAGGACCTGATGGTTTCGGGCGTGCCGATCGAGGGCGAGGCCGGCGTCGGCTACTGCTTACGGCGCGGCTATCAGATTCCGCCGCTGATGTTCGACGAGCAGGAACTGCAGGCGCTCGTATTCGGCGCGGATGTCGCGAAATCGTGGGGTGACGTCCGGATGGCACAGGCGGCCGACCGGATCCTCGCCAAGATCGACGCCGTCCTGCCCGAGCGGCTGCGGCCACAACTGCATTCGCAACGGCTGGTGGTGCCGGATGTGCGGATGTCCGAGTCGACTACCCAGATGCTCGGTGAGGTTCGCGACGCCATCAACAGCCGGATGCGCGTATTCGTCGAATATCACGACGTCGGCGACGATACGACCGAACGTATCGTCTGGCCGCTGACGCTCGCGTACTGGGGCATGAGCTGGACGCTCGGTGCGTGGTGCGAGCTGCGCCAGGACTTCCGCAACTTCCGCGTCGACCGAATCTCCTCGGTGCGCGGCTTGCGTTCCACCTTCCCCGACGAACCTGGCAAGCGCCTCGAAGACTACTTCGCCTCATGTGGCGGCCGCATCGGTCGCGCGCCTAAAGAACATCGTCAGTGACCTCAGCTTTGCGGCAGCACTCGGGATCTGCCGCGCTGATGATGGCCGGCGTAATGGGCACGCTACTCGTCGGCAATCTGCTCAGCAGCCTCTCGCCGATGTACATCGGCGCTCTCATCGAAGATCTGCATCTGACGGAGGCGGACGCCGGCCTCGTCATGACGGTCGAGCTGATCGTTGCCGCCGCATCATTGAC
>JANLUG010001037.1:0-2518 GCA_031363335.1 Gammaproteobacteria bacterium | reverse complement strand
CCATCGGCGATTCGCGCCGGTTCTTCGCGCGTCGCAACGACACGGCCGCTGTCGCCGACGGTGCGCGATAACAGCTCCGTGAAGTAGCCGCCGCCGGCGACGAATTCGAAAACGACCTGACCGGGTTTCACGTCGAAGAACACAAGCGTTTCGGCGGGTTTGCGATCCGCGTCGCGGGCGACGTCGTCGGCGGGGCGAGCCGGGTTGGCAACGGCGGCGGCAATCGCGGTCGAGGCATTGGACTCCGCAGCAGGTGCCGGTGCTTGCGCCGGAGCGGGCGGTGCGGCTTGAGCAGGTGGCACCGCGGGCTGACGATCGCATGCAACGACGACCAACGCGCCTGCGACCAAAGACGCCAAACGAAACGAATGAATCCCCAATGCCATGACCATCTCCCCAACGGTATGAAGCAGCGGCGGTACTATGCCGCAACCTCGCGCCGATCTCACGCGGTGTCCAAAAAAGAAAAAGCCCCGCTGGCGGGGCTTCTTCATCGTGCGACGAACCGATTCAATCCCAGGTCAGAGCACCGCCGGTCTGATACTCGGTGACACGCGTTTCGAAAAAGTTCTTTTCCTTCTTCAGATCCATGATCTCCGACATCCACGGGAACGGGTTCTTCACGCCGGGGAACTGTTCAGGGAGCCCGATCTGCGCGAGGCGGCGATTCGCGATGAACTGCAGATACTCGGCCATCATGTTCGCGTTCATGCCGACGACGCCGCGCGGCATCGAGTCGCGGGCGTATTCGATCTCGAGCTGCGTGCCTTCGAGGATCATCTGCAATGCGCAATCGCGCACTTCGTCGTCCCACAGCTGCGGATTTTCGAATTTGATCTGGTTGATCACGTCGATGCCGAAGTTCACGTGCATCGACTCGTCGCGCAGGATGTATTGGAACTGCTCCGACGTGCCGGTCATCTTGTTGCGGCGGCCCATCGACAGGATCTGCGTGAAGCCGCAGTAGAAGAAGATGCCTTCGAGCACGCAGTAGTACGCGATCAGATTCTTCAGCAGCGCCTTGTCGGTTTCGATCGTTCCGGTCACGAACGTCGGATCCGACAGGTCGCGCGTGTACTTCAGCGCCCACGATGCCTTGCGCGCGACCGGCGGTACCTCGTGGTACATGTTGAAGATTTCGCCTTCGTCCATGCCGAGCGACTGGATCACGTATTGATAGGCGTGTGTGTGAATCGCCTCTTCGAACGCCTGTCGCAGCAGGTATTGGCGACACTCGGGATTTGTAATCAGCCGATAGATCGCGAGCACGAGATTGTTTGCCACCAGCGAATCCGCGGTCGAGAAGAAGCCGAGGCTGCGCTTGACGATGCGGCGTTCGTCGTCGGACAGGCCGCCTTCGGTTTTCCACAACGCGATGTCCGCCGTCATGTTGATCTCTTGCGGCATCCAGTGGTTCGCGCACCCATCGAGATACTTCTGCCACGCCCAGTCGTATTTGAACGGCACGAGCTGGTTCAGATCGGCGCGGCAGTTGATCATCCGCTTCTGATCGACCGTGACGCGCTCTAACGAACCTGCTTGGGCGCGGAACTCGGCCTTCGGATCGAGTGCGGCCACTGCGGCCTGAGCTTTCTCCAGATTCGTTCGACTATTGTCGACCGGACCGGTTGAGGGGCGCGGCAACTCCACTTCTGCAACAGTGAGCGGATGCGGCACCACGGCGGGTGCAGCCGCACGTGCCGGTGTTACGGCTTCCGGCCGCTCGATCGCACGAGCGGGTTGCGGCGCAGCGGCTAACGCCACGACCGGTGCCGGTATGTCGGTTTCTTCGTAGTCATCCCAGGTCAGCATTTTCGTCATCCTCCTTGATGGCTACTGGCACGCTTCGCAGTCGGGGTTGTCGATCGAGCACGCGAGCGGCACTTCGGCCGGATCGCCGCTCAGAGTGTCGACCGTCGATGGCGCGCTACTCTTCGCGGAAACGCCGCCTGCACCTGACGAAACGGCGTTGAGCGTGCCGCGATCCACCGTCGACTTCTCGGTGCTTGTCGCGCTCAGCGCACGTAGGTAGTACGTCGTTTTCAGGCCGCGGATCCACGCCATCCGATACGTCACATCGAGCTTCTTGCCCGATGCGCCGGCGATGTAGAGGTTCAGCGACTGTGCCTGGTCGATCCACTTCTGCCGCCGCGCGCCGGCGTCGACGAGCCAGCGAGGCTCGACTTCGAACGCGGTCGCGTAGAGCTGCTTCAGATCGGCCGGTACGCGATCGATCGCCTGCAGGCTGCCGTCGTAGTACTTCAGGTCGTTCACCATGACCTTGTCCCACAGATCGAGCGCTTTCAGGTCGTGCACCATGTACGGATTCACGACGGTGAATTCGCCGGACAGGTTCGATTTGACGTAGAGGTTCTGATACGTCGGTTCGATCGATTGCGAGACGCCGGTGATGTTTGCAATCGTCGCGGTCGGCGCGATCGCCATCACGTTCGAGTTGCGCATACCGTCGGTCTTCACTTTGCGGCGCAGCGTTTCCCAATCGAGCGTGGAGTCGTAG
>JANLUG010001035.1:0-4645 GCA_031363335.1 Gammaproteobacteria bacterium | reverse complement strand
GGTGATCGCGATCATCCCGACCGCGGATCGCAACAAAGCGACGGTGCGGGTGCGCATCGCGCTGCTCGAGAAGAATCCGCGCGTGCTGCCCGACATGGGTGTGAAGGTCGCGTTCCTGGAAGATCACGCGGCCGCATCGTGATCGCTCGCATGGGCAATCAAAGTCAGTCAATGCGCAAGAAAAGACAGGCGTTCGCATGCCGATATCGCTCAGCATGAACGCCTCCCATTCATCGTTGGTCACTATCGGGAGTTGCGATGTCTGCAATCGTTTCGCTGTCGAAAGTATCGAAGAGCTACACCCGCGGTAAGCAGGAAGTCGTCGTGCTGCGCGACCTCGACCTGAACATCGAGGAAGGCGACTTCGCGGCGCTCATGGGTCCGTCCGGCTCGGGCAAGACGACGCTGCTGAATCGGATCGGTGGGTTGGATCAGCCGACCTCCGGCAGCATCACCGTGGCCGGCCAGCAGCTGGAGAAGCTGAACTCGAAGTCGCTGGCGAAGTGGCGCGCCGAGAAGATCGGCTTCGTCTTTCAGTTCTACAACCTGCTGCCGGTACTCACGGCGCAACGCAACGTCGAGTTGCCGTTGTTGCTGACCTCGTTGAACGCGGCCCAACGGAAAAAGAATGCCGCGACGGCACTCGAGATCGTCGGCCTGCAGGATCGCGCCAGCCATAAACCGGGCGAGCTCTCCGGCGGACAGCAGCAGCGTGTTGCGATTGCCCGCGCGCTGGTGGCCGATCCGACGCTGTTGATCTGCGATGAACCGACCGGCGACCTCGATCGTGATACCGCCGACCAGATTCTCGACCTGCTCGCGCTGCTGAATCGCGAACACGGCAAGACCATCGTCATGGTGACGCACGATCCGAAGGCGGCCGACCACGCGCGGCACGTACTGCATCTCGACAAGGGTCAGCTCGTGGAGCAAGTGCACGCATGAGCTTCGTGTCGCTGATCTGGGCGGGTCTGTTCCGGCGCAAGACCCGCACGCTGCTGACGCTGTTCTCGATCATCGTCGCGTTCCTGCTGTTCGGCCTGCTGCGCAGCATTGCGGATGCGTTCACCGTGGGCGTCGACGTCGCCGGCGTCGACCGTCTCATCGTGCAGCCGAAATACTCGATCATCGACGGATTGCCGATTCGGCAACTGAACCAGATTCGTGCCGTTCCCGGTGTCGCGATGGCGACGCACTACAGTTGGTTCGGCGGTTTCTATCAGGAACGCAAGAACTTCTTCCCGAAGTACCCGGTCATTCCGTCGGAGTGGTTTGTCGCGTACCCCGAGTTGCAGATCGACCCGGAGCAGTTGAAAGCGTTCCAGAACACGCGTTCAGGTGCTATTGCGCCGCAGGAGATGGCCACCAAGTACGGCTGGAAGGTCGGCGACAAGATTCCTATCGAGGCTGACATCTGGCCGAAGAAGGACGGTAGTCGTCTGTGGGAGTTCGATCTCGTCGGCACCTATCGAGCGCCGTCCGGCGGCTTCGGGCAGAACGCGTTCCTGCTGAACTACGACTACTTCGACGAAGCGCGTCAGTTCGGCCTCGGCGAGGTCGGCTCGTTCGTCGTGCGCGTCCAGGATCCTTCCAAGGCACCCGAGGTCGCGAGCGCAATCGACGCGGTGTTCGAAAACTCGTCGAACGAGACCCGCACCGCAACTGAAGCCGAAGTCGCGCGCCAGTTCGCAAACCAGATCGGCGACATCGGCTTGATGATGGGGGGCATCCTGGGCGCGGTGTTCTTCACGATTGTGCTGCTGACCGGAAATACGATGGCGCAAGCGTTTCGGGAGCGGATTCCTGAACTCGCGGTGTTGAAGACGCTCGGTTTCGGCGACTCGGTCGTGTCGCTGATCGTCCTCGGCGAGGCGGTTCTGCTTTGCGCGGTTGGCGGCGCATCGGGGCTCGGCATCGCAATGCTGCTCGCACCCGGTATCGCGCGCGGTATCAAAGATATCCTGCCCCAGTTCCAGATCGTCTGGCAGACGCTCGCGCTCGGGCTCGCCTTTGCGATCGTGTTGGGGTTGGTCGTCGGCGCCGTGCCGGCACTGACCGCGCGACGACTGCGCATCGTCGACGCACTGCGGGAACGCTGAACATGCTGGCACAGATTCGCGAGATCACGTTGATGAACCTGCGCAACCTGCCGTCGCGCCTCGGTGCTTCGTCCGTGATCGTCGTCGGCATCGCCGGTGTGGTTGCGGTGTTGGTTTCGATACTTGCGATGGCGACCGGATTTCGAGCCGCACTGGAATCCACCGGAGCGCCGGATCGCGCGATCGTGCTGCGCGGCGGCTCCGGCGGTGAGCTGTCGAGCGGCATCAGTCAGGAGTCGGTGAACATCGTTTCGCAGATGGACGGGATCGTCGCGGCGAGCGGCGAGCTTTATACGATTGCCGATGTGCCGAAGCGCAGCAACGGTACGCCAGCCAACCTGGTGGTGCGCGGCGTCCAACAGAACGCGTTCGTCGTCCGACCCGAAGTTCGCATCGCCTCCGGGCGCATGTTCGAGACGGGCAAGGGCGAACTGATTGCCGGAAAGCGCGCAGCGGCCGAATTCGCGGGTATCGATCTGGACGCGAGCGTGCGGTTTCGCGACAGCGATTGGAAAATCGTCGGCATCTTCGAAGCCAACGGCGACGTCAACGAATCCGAAGTGTGGGCCGACGGTAACGTCGTGCAGGCGTCTTTCCGCCGTGGCGCCGGCGTCAGTACGATGCGGGTGAAGCTGCAGGATCCAGCGGTGCTCGGGGCACTCGCCGAGCGTATCTCCAAAGACCCGCGCCTCGACTTGCAGATACGCTCGGAGCAGGATTTTTACGGTGATCAGTCGAAGTCGCTGTCGTCGATCATCACCGGGTTCGGCTATCTGGTGGGTGTGATCATGGCGGTCGGAGCAATCTTCGCGGCGCTGAACACGATGTACAGCGCGGTAACCGTACGCACCGTCGAGATCGCGACGTTGCGGGCGATCGGATTCGGCGGTACGCCTGTCGTCGTCTCGGTGATGATCGAGGCATTGGTTCTCGCGCTGCTCGGTGGTCTGCTGGGCGCCGTGCTGTCGTACCTGATCTTCAACGGCATGACGGTATCGACGCTGAACCGGGGATCATTCTCGCAAGTGGCATTCGACTTTGCGGTGACGCCGAAGCTGGTCACGCAGGGACTGATATGGGCGGTGAGCCTCGGCTTCGTCGGCGGCCTGTTCCCCGCGCTGCGAGCGGCGCGCCTGCCGATCACGGTCGCGCTGCGCGGCGAGTAGCGGTCGTGGTCAGACGAACTCGAGCAGCGTGATCTCCGAGCGCGAACCAATCCGCAGGATCGGTCCCCACGTACCGGTGCCGGGCGAGACATACAGGCGCGAGCCGTTCAGCTCGTGCAACCCTCGCATGCGCGGATAGATCCGCTTGACGAGAAAGTTGAACGGGATGATCTGACCGGCGTGCGTGTGTCCGGCGAGCATCAACGGAATGCGCCGTTCTGCCGCCGCTTCGAAGCCGTCGGGACGGTGGTAGAGCAACACGCCGTAGTGATCGTGCGACAGCTCGATGCGGCTGAGCGGCGCTGGAATGCGCGCGGCGACGTCGACATCGTCGATGCCGATGAACTGGAAAGGTCCAAGCGTCACCGCTTCGTCGCGCAATACCGTTACGCCGAGCGAGCGCATGCGTTCGTCGATAGCCGCGAGGTCCACGTACCGTTCATGGTTGCCGATCGCGAAGAGCGCAGGCGACGTGAACGTGCCGAGCGGCGCCAGTTCGACGCGCGAAATACCGGCGAAGTCGATCAGATCGCCGGTGATCAGCACGTAATCCGGTTTCAGCGCGTTGACGCGCTCGACGATGCGATTGAGCAGGCGCGGGCTGCGCGAGCCGATGTGAACGTCGCTGATCTGCACCAGCGTGCGGCCGGATACGCTCGTTGGGCCCGGGATGGCCACGCGTTTGACGTGCAGGATCTGAGCATTGACGAAGCCGGCAATGCTCAAAGCAACGATGACGACCGCAATGGCAACGCCCGCCTGTTGTGGCGGCAACGATACGATCGCGTTGATCGGTTCGAACACGATCATCAATGTGAACAGCTGGAAGCAGATGCCCAGCCATGTCAGCGCAATTGCCGCGAGCGCGCGCGTGGCGGCGGTTGGATGGCGCTCGTAGATGACGCGGCCGAGGATCGGCCCGACGATGATTACCAGCAGCTCGATCGTGTTCGGTGTCCAACTCGGCAGCAGCAACCCGATCAGGCGCACGATCGGGTAGACGAGAATTCCGAAATAGAGGGCTACGAAGATCGCGGTACGGGCGACGTAGCGACCGATGCGCGGGCGCGGTGCGACCGGTGCGGCGCCGTCGACGTCGGGATTTGCGCTCACAGATTCGGCCCGGACAGCAGACACACCGCGTCCTGTTCGCCGGTATTGATCAACGTGCGTTGCGTTGCGGATTGAGGAACCAGACAGGCGGCCTCACCCACGAGCGTGGCATTGCCGAGCGTGATCTCGCCCGAGATACCGATGCACAGTGTGTAGGGCAGGCCCTTTGGCAATGTCAGCCGTGCGGCAGGCGAGAGGCGTACGCGGCGCGCACTGAACTCGTCGAATTCGACGATCCGTTCGATGGTGCAATCCGGCTCTTGCACC
>JANLUG010001011.1:0-8162 GCA_031363335.1 Gammaproteobacteria bacterium | reverse complement strand
TTCCGCTGGTGACGATCGACGGCGAAGACGCGCGCGATTTCGACGACGCGGTGTTCTGCAGTCCACGCCCGAAGGGCGGCTGGCGGCTGATCGTCGCGATCGCCGATGTCGGCAGCTATGTGAAGCTCGGTTCGCCGCTCGACGTCGAAGCGCGTGAGCGCGGCAATTCGGTCTATCTGCCGGACCGCGTCGTGCCGATGCTGCCGGAAGCACTGTCGAACGGCCTGTGTTCGCTGCGCCCGCAGGAGCATCGCCTGTGTATGGTCTGCGACATGCAGGTGTCGCCGCTCGGCAAGGTGACGACCTATCGCTTCTATCCGGCGCTGATGTTCTCGCGCGCGCGGCTGACCTATACCCAAGTGGCCGCATTTATCGACGCCGGTTACCAGGGTTTCGAGCGCGAGGTCGCCGACTCGTTGCAGGCGTTGCATCTGGCCTATAAGGCATTGCTCGCGGCGCGTGAAGAACGCGGTGCCCTCGATTTCGACGCACCCGAACAGAAGCTGATTCTCGAGAACGGTCTGCTCGAGCGGATCGAACCCGTCGTGCGCAACGATGCGCACCGGCTGATCGAAGAAGCGATGATCGCGGCGAACGTTTGCGCCGCGCGTTTCCTCGAAAAGCACGAAGCGATGGCGCTTTATCGGATCCACGAAGGTCCGACGCCGGAGAAATTCGACGTGCTGAGGCAAGCGCTCGCTTACGCGGGAATCCGCTTGAGCGATGAGGCGCCGTCGCCGAAGACGCTGCAGGCAGTGGCGACTCAGCTGACCGACCGACCCGACCGCGGTCTGCTCGAAACGATGATCCTCCGCTCGATGATGCAGGCGCGATACAGCCCGAAGAACATCGGTCACTTCGGGCTCGCGCTCGGTCGCTACATGCACTTCACGTCGCCGATCCGCCGCTACGCGGATCTGGTGGTGCACCGGGCGATCGCCGGTGTGCTCAGCGGCAACCGTATCGATCAGAGCCATCTCGACGAAGTCGGCGAGCATCTGTCGGTGACGGAGCGGCGCGCCGACGACGTCAGCCGCGGTGTGGCGGATTGGTTGAAATGCGAGTTCGCGGCGCAGTTCGTCGGCGAGACGTTCCAGGGCACCGTCGTCGCAGTCGTCGATTTCGGGGTGTTCATCGAACTGGAGCGGATCTTCATCCAGGGTCTGCTGCACGTGTCGAATCTCGGCGACGATTACTTCACCTTCTATCCAGCAGCGATGTCGCTGGTCGGCGAACGCTCGGGGCGGCGCATCAAGCTCGGCGACAAACTCTCCGTGATCCTGGCCGACGTCGACATCGAATCTCGCAAGATCGACCTGCTGGTGGCAGGCGGTAAAGGAGGCAAGCGGACACGTCGAGGCCGCTCGTGACGACCGAACAGGTATTCGGTATTCACGCGGTCGAAGCGGTTCTGCGCAGCGACGCGGAACGCGTCCGGCGCCTGTTCGCTCAGACCGATCGGCGCGACCCGCGCATGACGGCGATCCTGCAACTCGCGGCCGCGGCCAAAGTACCCGTCGAGAACTGCGATCGAACGAAGCTCGATCGGATGACGCATAACGGCCGCCATCAGGGCATCGTCGCCGAAACCGCACAAGCCGAACTCGGCTCCGAAACCGAACTCGAACTGCGACTGCCTTCGTTGCCGCAACCTTTATTGCTGCTCGCACTCGACGGCGTGATGGACCCGCGCAATCTCGGCGCCTGTTTGCGCAGCGCGGACGCTGCGGGTGTCGGCGCTGTGCTGCTGCCGAAGAGCCGCAGCGCGCCGCTGAGCGAAGTCGCGCGCAAATCGGCCAGCGGCGCGGCCGAATCGCTGTTCATCGTGTCGGTCAGCAACCTGGTGCGGCGGCTCGAATGGCTGAAGCAGCAGGGGTTGTGGGTAGTCGGCGCCGCCGGCGAAGCCACAGATGCGTGGAGCGCCGCGGACTTCAGCCGGCCGACCGTGCTCGTGCTCGGCGGCGAGGGCAAAGGACTGCGCGAGTTGACGCGCAAGACCTGCGATCAGCTGATCAGCCTGCCGATGGCGGGTGCGGTATCGAGCCTGAACGTGTCGGTGGCCACCGGAATCCTGTTGTTCGAAGCGGTCCGGCAGCGAAACGCTGCGCGTTGATTCGTCCGTGACATTCGCGCGGACCCTCTCTAGAATCCGCCGTCCTTCAAATCCACTCCTTGCTTCACGCCCCCTCTTCTTCGAGAAAGGCGCGGAAGCGGTTACGCCATAAGGAGGCGCAATGCGACATTACGAAGTCGTGTTCCTGGTGCATCCCGATCAGAGCGATCAGGTGCCGGGAATGATCGACCGCTACAAAGCCCTGATCGAACGCGGTACCGGCAAAGTGCACCGCCTCGAAGACTGGGGCCGCCGGCAACTGACGTTCCCGGTGAAGAAAATCCACAAAGCGCACTTCGTGTTGATGAACATCGAAGTGAACGGCGCGACGCTCGAAGAGCTGTCGAGCGCGTTCCGGTTCAACGACGCGGTGTTGCGCAACATGATCATCAGCCGCAGCGAAGCGGCCACCGAAATCTCGAAGATCTACGCGGAAGAGCTGCGCGATCAGGAGAAGGAACGCGACCGCGACCGCCGTCGTGAAGAAGAGCTGGCAGCCCGCCGCACGGATCCGGAGCGCGCACCGGCCGAAGAAGGCGAAGCAGTGGGAGAAGACAAATGAGCATGCCGCGTCAGTTCCGCCGCAAGAAATTCTGCCGCTTCACCGCAGAAGGCATCAAAGAGATCGACTACAAGGATCTCGAACTGCTGAAGCAGTACATCACCGAAACCGGCAAGATCGTGCCGAGCCGCATCACCGGCACCAGCGCGCGCTATCAGCGGCAGCTGGCGGTGGCGATCAAACGAGCGCGGTATCTGGCGTTGTTGCCGTATACCGACGCGCATCTGTGATCGGGAGCATCAAGTGAACATCATTCTGCTGGAACGCATCGTCAATCTCGGCGACCTCGGCGACGAAGTGGTCGTGAAGAGCGGCTTCGCCCGCAATTTTCTGATTCCGAAAGGCAAGGCCGTGCGCGCGTCGAAAGACAACCGCGCCGTGTTCGAAGCCCGCCGCGCGGAACTCGAGCGCGTTGCGCAGGAACGTCTCGGTGAAGCGCAAGGTCGTGCCGCGAAGCTGCAGGGTCTTTCCGTGTCGATCTCTGCGAAGGCCGGCGACGAAGGCAAGCTGTACGGCTCCGTCGGCACGCACGACATCGCCGAAGCGTTGGCCGCGCAAGGTGCAGAAGTGGCGAAGAGCGAAATCCGCATGCCGGCCGGTGTCATCCGCGTCGTCGGCGAATACGAGATCGACGTGCACCTGCACACCGACGTCAACGTCGCGATCAAAGTGGTCGTCGTTCCGGAGTAGTTGGACCAGTTTGCCCTTGACGGAAGAGCCTCGATCTCCGAGGCTCTTCAACCCCTCAGCGATTACGCTCCGCCATGTCGGATACCGCCACAGATTCAGATAAAACGCGGTCTTCGTCGGCGAACGTGCATCTGTCGGCTACTGCACAACTGAAGGTTCCGCCGCATTCTGTAGAGGCCGAACAATCGGTGCTCGGCGGACTGATGCTGAACAACGATGCGTGGCTGAACGTCTCCGACATTCTTACGGCACGCGACTTCTATCGTGCGCAACACCAGATCATTTTCGAAGCGATGGCGAGCCTCGCGAACGCGAACGAGCCGCTCGACGCGGTAACGCTGTCGGAAGCGCTCAGTTCGCGCGGATTGCTCGACAAAGCCGGCGGCATCAGCTTCCTGGCCGAGATCGCGGAGACGACGCCCGGCGCGAGCAACGTGCTCGCGTATGCGCAGATCGTGCGCGAACGTTCGACGCTGCGCCAACTCATCTCGGTCGCCAACAAGATTGCTGAGTCGGCGTTCGCGCCGCAAGGACGGCCGAGCAGCGAACTGCTCGACATGGCCGAATCGGAAGTGTTCCGCATCCACGAAGGGCGCCTGCGCGACGCCGGTCCGGAAGCGATGGTGCCGCTGCTCGCGCGCGCCGTGCAGCGCATCGAAGCGCTGTATGCATCGCGCAATCCGATCACCGGATTGGCGACCGGCTTCGAAGAGCTCGACAAAAAAACTGCGGGGCTACAGCCGTCGGACCTGATCATCGTCGCGGGCCGACCCTCGATGGGTAAGAGCGCGTTGATGATGAACATGGTCGAGCACGCCCTGATGACGGATGAGCCGGGCGCGGTGCTCGCGTTCTCGATGGAGATGCCGTCCGATCAGCTGGTGATGCGGATGTTGTCGTCGCTCGGCCGTATCGACCAGACGCGTATGCGCACCGGCGACATGCACGACGACGACTGGCCGCGCTTCACGTCTGCGGTGAGTCAGTTGAAGGACAAGAAGCTGTTCATCGACGATTCGCCGGCGCTGACGCCGAACGAATTGCGTACGCGCGCGCGACGCATCGCGCGCGAAGCAGGCGGTCTCAAACTGATCGTGGTCGACTATCTGCAGCTGATGCGCGGCAACGAGAAGGCCGACAATCGCACCGGCGAAATTTCCGAAATCTCACGTTCGCTGAAGGCGATCGCGAAGGAATTGCGTTGTCCGCTGGTGGCAGGATCGCAGCTGAATCGTGGTCTCGAGAGCCGTACCGATAAACGCCCGCTGATGTCGGACCTGCGCGAATCCGGCGCTATCGAACAGGATGCCGACGTGATCCTGATGATCTATCGCGACGAGGTCTACAACCCGGAGTCGCCCGACAAAGGTACCGCCGAGATCATCATCGGCAAGCAGCGTAACGGGCCTATCGGCAAGATCCGGCTCGCGTTCATCGGCAACCTCACGAAGTTCGAGAACCTCGCGCGCAACGACTACTCCGAATACATGCGTTGATGACGCCCTCGAAGGTCAAACGGCATGGCTAAGGCGCGCGTCGCTTACGTCTGCAACGACTGCGGCGCCGAGCACGGCAAGTGGCAGGGTCAATGTTCGGCGTGTGAGGCGTGGAACACGCTGACGCGGATTACGCTCGGTCCGTCCAAGGCATCGAAACCCGCGGCCGGTTATTCCGGCACGGCACCCACCGTACAGATTCTGGCCGACGTCGATTCAGCGGACGGAGCCCGCATCGCCACCGGTTTTGCCGAATTCGATCGTGTGCTCGGCGGTGGCCTGGTACCCGGTTCCGTCGTGTTGATCGGCGGTGAGCCCGGCGCAGGGAAAAGCACGCTGTTGCTGCAGATCACCACGTCGCTCGCGACGTTGGGCGAAGTGTTGTACGTCTCCGGTGAAGAATCGCTGCAACAACTGGCGATGCGCGCGCGTCGTCTGGAATTACCGCTCGACCGCTTGCGCGTCGCGTCCGAAACGCGCGCGGAAGAAATCGCCGCGCTCATCGAGCGACACCGGCCGCTGGTCGTCGTGCTCGACTCTATTCAGGTGATGGAACTCGGCAGTGTCGAAAGCGTGCCTGGCAGCATCACGCAGGTGCGCGAAACGGCCGCGTTCTTCACACGGCTCGCGAAGCAGACGCAGACGGTGGTGATTCTTGTAGGGCACGTGACGAAGGACGGTGGCCTCGCCGGGCCGAAAGTGCTCGAGCACATGATCGACTGCTTCGTGATGCTCGACAGCCCGGAAGGCTCGCGTTTCCGCACATTGCGCGGACTGAAGAACCGTTTCGGCGCCGTCAACGAACTCGGCGTGTTCGCGATGACAGACCGCGGCATGAAGGAAGTGTCGAATCCGTCGGCGATCTTTCTGCAGCGCCCCGAAGCACTGTCGCCGGGCAGCGTTGCGACGGTGACGTGGGAAGGCACGCGCTCGCTGCTTGTGGAATTGCAGGCGCTCGTCGATGCCGTGCAGGGCGGCTATCCGCGGCGTGTTGCGGTCGGCCTCGATGCGCAACGGCTCGCGATGCAACTCGCGGTGCTGCATCGGCACTGCGGCATCTCGCTTGCGGACCAGGATGTATTTGCGAACGTCGTCGGCGGAGTTCGGATCGGCGAGACGGGTTCCGATCTGGCGTTGATCCTCGCGGTGCTGTCGAGCTATCGCAATCGGGTGCTGCCGCGCGACCTGATCGTGTTCGGCGAGATCGGGCTGACAGGTGAGGTGAGGGGGGTTCCCAACGGTCAGGAGCGGTTGCGCGAAGCGGCCAAGCACGGCTTCAAACGCGCGATCATTCCCCGTGGAAACCGGCCGAAACCTGCGATGACGGACATGGATGTGCGGGCCGTGGCAACGCTGAACGAAGCGATAGATGTTCTCAACGAAGGCTCGTAATCGAGTCTCCCTTCGCCGAAGTTCTTCACATCCGCGCCACAAGCCCTCACACCTGAAAACCTCTAACGGGAGAACAATGCCTGCGTTGTTTGAAGTAGGTCATGGGTCTGACCTGTAGGAGGCAACGTGTTCGGCTTCGCTGTCAAAGACGTCATCGCGTTCATCATCGGCTGCTTGATCAAGCTGCTCGGTTAACCGCTGACTCACGCAAGTTTTTTGTAACGGATGCGCTTGGGCTCGTTTGCATCGGCGCCCAGCCGCTTCTTGTGGTCTTCTTCGTAATCGCTGAAATTGCCGGCGAACCACTCGACGTGACTGTCGCCTTCGAACGCCAGCATGTGCGTGGCGATCCGGTCCAGAAACCAGCGATCGTGTGAGATCACCAGAATCGTGCCGGGGAAGTTCAGCAGCGCGTCTTCGAGCGCGCGCAGGGTTTCAACGTCCAGATCGTTCGTCGGCTCGTCCAGCAGCAATACGTTGGCGCCCTGGCGCAGCAGCTTCGCCAGATGCAGCCGGTTGCGTTCGCCACCCGAGAGATCGCCGACCTTTTTCTGCTGATCAGCGCCGCGGAAGTTGAAGCGGCCGACGTAGGCGCGCGACGGAATCTCGTACTGGCCGATCCGCATGATGTCCTGGCCGTTCGACACCTCTTCCCAGACGTTCTTCGAGTTGTCGAGGTCGTCGCGGCTCTGATCTACATAAGCGAGTTGTACGGTTTCACCGAGCTCGAGCGTGCCTTTATCCGGCTGCTCGCGATTGGTGATCATGCGGAACAGCGTCGTTTTACCGGCACCGTTCGCGCCGATGATGCCGACGATGCCGCCGCGCGGGATGCTGAACGTGGCGTCGTCGATCAACAGACGATCACCGTAGCCTTTACTGACAGCCGTCAGTTCGATGACTTTTTCGCCGAGGCGGGGTCCAGGCGGGATGTACAGCTCGGCGGTTTCATTGCGGGTCTGTACTTCCTTCGACATCAACTCCTCGAAGCGGGCGAGGCGAGCTTTGCTCTTAACCTGACGGCCCTTCGGGTTCGACCGCACCCACTCGAGCTCCGACTTGATCGCGCGCTGGCGTGCCTGGTCCTGGCTCGCTTCGGAGCTGAGGCGCTTGTCCTTCGCATCGAGCCACCCGCTGTAGTTGCCCTCGAACGGGATGCCGCGGCCGCGGTCGAGTTCCAGAATCCAGCCGGCTACGTTGTCGAGAAAGTAGCGGTCGTGGGTGACCGCGACGACGGTGCCGGGGTATTCGCCCAAGAAGCGTTCGAGCCACGCGACGCTTTCGGCATCGAGGTGGTTGGTCGGTTCGTCGAGCAGCAGCATGTCGGGTTGCGATAGCAGCAGTTTGCACAGCGCGACGCGGCGCTTTTCGCCGCCGGAGAGATTCGCAACCGAAGCGTCCCAGGCGGGCAGGCGTAATGCGTCGGCGGCGATGTCGAGCGTGCGGTCGAGATCCCAGCCGTTTGCGGCGTCGATCTTCGCCTGCAGATCGCCTTGCCTTTCGAGCAGGGTATTCATCTCGTCGTCGGACATCGGCTCCGCGAACTTGTTGGAGATCGCGTCGTATTCGGTCAGCAGGGCCTTCAGTTCGGCGACCCCTTCCTCGACGTTGCCGCGCACGTCCTTACTCGGATTCAGTTGCGGTTCCTGCGGCAGGAAGCCCACCTTGATGCCTTTCTGCGGCCTCGCCTCGCCGTCGATCGCCGTATCGATGCCGGCCATGATCCGCAGCAGTGTCGACTTACCCGACCCGTTCAGGCCCAGCACGCCGATCTTGGCGCCTGGGAAAAACGACAGCGAAATGTTCTCCAGGATCTTGCGTCCGCCCGGGACGACCTTGGAAACGCGATTCATGGTGTAGACGTACTGCGCCATTGGTCTGCTTGAAAATCTGCGGGCGGCCATTGTAG
>JANLUG010001078.1:0-4485 GCA_031363335.1 Gammaproteobacteria bacterium | reverse complement strand
CCCATCCTTGCTACCGAGATCGACGGATCGCCACGGCGATCACGAGATCATTCATCAACCCAAGCGGCCCGCCGCATTATCCCGAGGAGGTGACTTCAGAAGACCACGATCGACATAAGACCTGACTGTGTAGGTCCGTTGGTACTGGCGCAGATGTTCTCTTCTATCGAAGAGGCTCTGTGTCGCCGGATATCGGCACTGTTCAGGTCAGGGAGTGGTGTCCCACGATCCTCGCCGTGTTTTAACACGGAACTCGTTCAGCTACGGCTGCCGAGTCGATCAGAAACACTTACCAGAATGTTCCAGCACCGTAGAGACCTGAATCACCAACACTCCACAGCCGTCGTGACATCGGTCGCGAAGCGTGGGCCGTACCGCACCTCGGCGCGTCGACGAGAATCCGGGCGCATTCACTGAACCGGTTACACGGTCGTTGACAAACATGCGCGTGATCGACCAAGTTGGCGAGCTATCGGAATCCGATAACGAAAACCGATATGATCGATCGCGACTTCATGAGAGGCTTTGTGAAGCTCTACGCGCTCTGGCGTGCGTCGAAGGACGAAGTGTCTGGTGTCGAAATTACTCAGGAAATGCGCGACCTGGGATTCAACGTGAGTCCGGGAACGCTGTATCCGATGCTGCATGCGTTGCTGGAAGAACGGGACGTCACGGTCACCAATCGGATCGCAAAGGGCAAAATCCGAAAGTGCTATCGCGCAACAGCGAAAGGTCGCAGGGAACTGAAAGAGGTGACCGAGCGGTTGTCGGTGTTGATGCGGGCGATCTTCTGAGGCAGATGTGCAACTCGCAAAACGTAGGCTGACCGTCTTTCTCGCTGGAGCTGCATTCGTTGGCGGCTGTGCACATTATCAGCCGCAGCCGATCAATTCGGAGGCGATAGCGACGAGCTTCGCCTCGCGCGCGCTGACCACCCCCGAGCTGCAGCGTTTTGTCGAACAGAACCTGGGGCGCGCGGTGTTGCCCTGGCCGCCCGCTGCCTGGGATCTGCAGCTGCTGACGCAGGTGGCGCTTTACTATCAATCTGACCTCGAACTCTCTCGGGCCGAACTGCGCGTGGCTGAGGCCGGCACGATCACTGCCGGTGCCCGACCCAACCCAAGCGTGGGATTGGGGGGCGAGTACAACCGCGATGCGGACCGTGGCACTTCGCCTTGGAAGGTCGACGGGCTGCTCGAAGTTCCCTTTGAAACGGCGGGCAAGCGCAGCTATCGGATCGAACATGCACAGCACCTTGCTGACGCCGCGCGATACCACGTGGCCGACAGCGTCTGGCGTGTGAGAAGTGGTGTGCGAGCGAGCTTGCTGGGCCTCGTTTCCACGGAGTCCATTGTGCGTAAACAGGCGGATCTCCAGGAGCAACTGATCAAGCTTCTGGAACGACGCTTGGCGCTTGGCGCTGTTTCGCAGCCGGAGTTGACTCGAGCCCGCATCGCGCTCAACCAACGACTCCTCGCGGTCGGCGAAGCGCAGAAGCAAAGCGCCGAACATCGCGCGCACTTGGCTACTGCGTTGGGCGTGCCAGTCAGCGCGCTCGGCGCCATCGCCGTGTCGCTGGACGCATTCGAGCACCTGCCCGACACGAGCGCCTTGGATGAAGCTGCACTGCGCAGTCAGGCGCTCATTAGCCGACCCGAAATACTCGCGTCCCTCGCCGAGTACGAGGCGAGTGAAGCCGCTTTGCGCCTGGAGATTGCCAAGCAGTACCCCGACTTCCGCCTGGGACCGGGCTACAGCTGGGACGCTGGCCAGTCAAAGTGGCTTCTGGCGCTGACGCTGGTGCTTCCTGTCTTCGATCGAAACCAAGGACCGATTGCAGAGGCGTCGGCGCGGCGTGAGCAAGCCGCGGCGAACGTTGTAGCGGTTCAGGCACGCATACTGGGTGAGCTGGAAGCTGCGTTCGCTGGACTTCGGTGGGTCGCCGAAAAGCTCGCCACAGCGGACGCGATGTTGTCTTCCCTGAAGGAAAACGAACGATCCATCGCGCGCCAATTCCAGGTCGGTGAAGTGAGCCGGAAGATCTGGCTCGAAGCACAACTCGAAACGGCGGCCGCCGAGCTCGCCCGTCAGGAAACACTCATTCAAGCGCAGCAGGTGCTCGGTGCACTCGAGGACGCCGTACACCAGTCACTTGCTGTGGACGCGTCCAACACCGTCGCGACGGACCTCGATCGACGCCTGGAGAGCCTGCCCTGATGTCGATGAACACATTTCTTACTGCGATTGTCGTCGCGAGCGTGATGGCGCTGGCGATCTGGGGCTATGTCGAAGGGCGTTCGGAACGGTCCATCGAAGCCCAGCGGGAAGCACCCGTCAAAGCGCCGTCACGGGTTTCCCAGGGAGCGGGCAGCGGCACGCCGACCATCAGCCTGTCCGCTTCCGCGCAACAGGCGAGTGGCTTACTCACGACACCACAGGTCGCGGTCAGCTTCCGATCCTCGCAAGCGGCCCTCGCAACCGTGCTCGCACCCGAGGATTTGATCGGCTTGCGGACCACACTGATTGCGGCGCAGGCGCAGGCGCAACGTGCCGCCGCTGAGGCTGGAGCGTCGCACGCCGAGTACGAGCGTAGCGCCGCATTGCATCAAACTGATCGCGACGTGTCGGACAAAGACTTCGAAGCCGCACGAGCGAGCTGGCAAGCTGACGAAGCGGCGCTGCAATCAGCGCAGCAATCCGCGCGCGCGGCAGAAGAGACGGCGCGTCAGCAGTGGGGTGCTGTGCTGGCTAGCGCAGCGCAGGAGAACTCAACGCTGTTCGTCGGTCTCAGCAAACGCACGCAAACACTGCTACAGATCACGTTGCCCACCGGCGTGCAGATTTCTGAAGCGTCGCGTGAAATCGTGGTGCGCCTTCCAGAAGGTGGAGACCGGATAGCGACGTTCCTATCTGTAGCGCCGCGCACGGACTCTCGACTGCAGGGGCTGAGCTTCTTCTACACGCTCGACACAACAACCTTGTTCCCGGGCATGGCGTTGAACACTTGGTTGCCGTTGGGACCGGAAACCCAGGGCGCGTTGATTCCGTCGTCTGCGGTCGTCCTGTGGCAAGGTCAGGCTTGGATTTATGCACAGCGCACCCCGGAGCAATTCGAGCGCCGTAGCTTGCCAACCGACAATCCAACTGAGGGGGGCTGGTTTGTACCGCAGGGTTTCGCGGATGGCGCCCCGATCGTGACGACCGGTTCACAGCTGTTGCTGTCGGAGGAGCAGCGCGCACAGATCTCGGTGGGCGAGGAAGGCGAATAGATGGCCGCGCCACGCGACGGTTTATTGGCAGGCCTCGTTCGCTTTTCACTCAGGTTCCGCGGCGTCGTCATGGCGTTGGCGGGATTGGTGGTCGCTTACGGTCTGTATGCGCTGACACGTGCGCATTACGACGTGTTCCCTGAGTTCGCTCCTCCCCAGGTCTCCATTCAAACGGAAGCACCGGGTCTCACACCGGAACAGGTGGAGGTCCTCGTGACGCAGCCGGTCGAGAACGCCATCAACGGTTTACCCGATCTAGACGCGTTACGTTCGCAGTCTATCCAGGGGCTATCGGTCATCACCGCCACGTTCGGTCCGGGTAGCGACATCTACCGCGATCGACAGAACTTGGCTGAACGACTCGCCACGCTGGGCAACCAGCTGCCGCAAGGCGTGCATGTGCCGGCGATCTCACCGCTCACTTCGTCGACGAGCATGTTCCTCGCCATCGGACTGACATCGGAACACCGCCCCTTAATGGAATTGCGTACGCTCGCCGACTGGACCCTCAAGCCCGCGCTGCTGGCGCTTCCCGGCGTGGCCAAAGTTTCGGTATTCGGCGGTGAGGTTAAGGAATTTCAGGTCCAGGTGCGTCCAGAGTTGCTGCTGCAGTTCGCGCTGACGTTCGACGATGTCATCACCGCCGCGCGTCAAGCGACCGGGGTACGCGGTGCCGGCTTCATCGACAGTCCCAACCAACGGCTGGTGATTCAGACCGAAGGCCAAGCGCTCACGGCGCAGCGCGTTGCTGCGACGGTAATCAGCCACGCATCGAGCGGTAACGTCACCTTGGCGGATGTTGCCGAAGTCCGTGAAGCACCCGAGCCCGCGGTCGGGGCGGCGTCGATCGGAGGTGTTCCCGGCGTGCAGCTGGTGCTCTCCGAGCAGTACGGCGCCAACACGCTTGAAGTCACCGAGCGCGTCGAGCGAGAACTCGCCACATTCAAGACCAACCTTGCCTCGCAAGGGATCGTGTTGCACGGCGACTTGTTTCGTCCTGCGAGCTTCATCACCACCGCGACGCAGAACCTGCGTTACGCACTCCTCATCGGCGGCGTGCTGGTGGTCATTGTGTTGGTGCTATTTCTCTACAACTGGCGCACCGCGGCGATATCGCTGATCGCGATCCCGCTATCGCTGCTCGCCGCGTTGACGGTGATGGGCCAGTTGAACCTGAGTCTGAACACGATGACCCTGGGTGGTCTTGCGATCGCGA
>JANLUG010000998.1:0-4690 GCA_031363335.1 Gammaproteobacteria bacterium | reverse complement strand
AGCACTGAAGCCGTGGTATCGACAGTTCTGCAAGCGGCCGACTTTCAATGACGAGTATCTGCCGACGTTCAACCGAGCGAACGTGACGCTGGTCGATACCAGCGCCGCGCAGGGCGTCGAAAGAATCACGAAGAACGGCGTGGTGGCGAACGGCGTGGAGTATCCGGTCGACTGCATCATCTTCGCGACAGGCTTCGAAGTGGGCACCGCGTGGACGCGACGCGCGGGCTACGACATCGTCGGTAAAGACGGCGTCGCAATGAGCGACTACTGGGCGAGCGGCATGAAGACGCTGCACGGTTTTTCCAGCCACGGCTTCCCCAACTGTTTCCTTATGGGGCTGTCGCAGAACGGCTTTTCGGTGAACCTGACCTCGATGCTGGACGATCAGGCCCAACACATCGGCTACATCATCAAGCAGGTCATGGAACGTGGTGCGCGATATGCCGAACCGACTGCGGAGGCAGAAGCCGCGTGGGTTGCGGAAATCCGCCGCCTCGCGATCAACGCCGCGGCCTTCTTCGATGCGTGTACGCCGGGCTACTACAACAACGAAGGCCACCTGGTGCAACGTGGTGGCGGATTGAACGGCGAGTCCTACTCGCCGGGTGCCAATGCATTCAACGCGCTGCTCGCGAAGTGGCGTGAGAAAGGCGACCTCGAGGGGCTCGCTCTGGGTTGACGACTAACGAACGTATTAGAAGTACTAAGAGGGAGAATTCGGATGACGACTGTGACTGTGACTGAGGACATCAAGGGCAAAGCGGTGGATGTCTGGACCGCGCTCAGCGATTTCGGCGGCATCAAGGTCGGTGGGCCGGTGACGTCCTTCGAGACGAAGGGCAAAGGTGTAGGCATGGTGCGCACCATCGGCATGGGCGGCGGCCTGGTGGTCGAGCGGCTCGATCGCCACGATGCAAAAGCGATGGTGTTCGCCTATTCGATCACCAACGACGATTGTCCGCTGCCGGTGAAAGGCTATTCCGCGACGGTTGCGATCACCGACAAAGGCAACGGCACTTGCAACGTGAACTGGTCGGGAACGTTCGAGCCGAAGGGCGATGCGGCGGCTGCTTCGAAGGTGGTCGAGGGAATTTATAAAGGCGGCATCGCCGGAGCGCGACGAGCGGTCGGCGGCTAAGCGAGCAGATCCTGGTGTTCCTTATGCTGCCGCACGTAAGCGGCAGCATAAGAGCACGTCGGCACGATCTTCTCACCGCGCTCGCGCACGAGCGCGAGCACACCCTCCATCAATCGCGCGGCAGTACCTTTGCCGCGTAGCGCCGGCGGTGCCTCTACGTGCGGAATCACAAGGACCGTGTCGCGGCGTCGGTAGTCGGCAAAAGCCACGTGGCCTTCTTCTTCCAATTCGAACCGGCTGCGCGCCGGGTTGTCGACGACGTCATGCATGTGATTGCGCCGCCGTCGCCGGCAGGTTGAACAGCGACGCGAAGTTCGTGGAATAGAAGCGTT
This sequence comes from Gammaproteobacteria bacterium, assembly GCA_031363335.1. Taxonomy (GTDB): domain Bacteria; phylum Pseudomonadota; class Gammaproteobacteria; order Pseudomonadales; family Azotimanducaceae; genus DATJGR01. The sequence goes on along the minus strand of JANLUG010000998.1, from coordinate 3,217 downwards.
CGAGCGTCGCTTCTGAGCGCCCGGCGAGGGACTGCCCGAAGCGCCCGAGCGGATGCCGGCCGCCTTCGGTGTGCGGATAGTCGCTGGAGAACAGATACAGCCGATCGTCGGACGCCTCGATGAGGTCGCCGACGGCTTCGTACGGATACGGCGTGAAGCGCAGCCGCTCGATCACCGTCTCCGACGGCTTCATCCGCAAAGCGCGCAGATCCGGTTCCGATTTCTTCCAGATGTCCGCCACCCAGTCGAGCCGTTGGATCATCGACGGAACCCAGCCGGCGCCGAGTTCGATCGCCCCGCCCTTCAGCTTCGCGTGGCGGTCGAACACGCCGTCGAGCACCATCGCGCCGAGGAAAGTCTCGACGGGTTGGTGCAGCGACGTCATGTCTTTGCCGCGCACGTTCTCGCCACCCCCCAACCAGTCGGTTGGGATCGGGCGGCCGGTGTTCATCCAGGCCGGATCGAGCTGCAACGGATTACCGCCGACGTGCAGTGTGAACGGAATGTCTGCTTCGGCCAGGCGTGCCCATACGGCGTCGAGATCGTTGTGGCCCGGCGAACGGCCGCCGCACGGGCGGTGCGGTACCCACGCTGCCGCAAGACCGAGGCCGCGCAGGTGCTCCACTTCCCGGATCGCCAGTTCGGTATCGTCCAACGGTAGCGCCGCTACACCCATCAGGCGGTCGTCGTTTGCGCAGAAATCGGCCATTGCGCGGTTGTGCGCACGGGCAATCGCGAAGCGTTCGTCCACGGGTCGTTGCGTTGCGAACGCGGTGCCCGCCGCGAATGTCGAAAACACGAGCTGGCGGTGGAAGCCGAGTTGATCGAGCGCGGCAGAGCGCTCGTCGCGATTGAATGCGCCGAGCGCGAAGTATCCCTTCGGTCCGGAGATCAGGTCGTTACCGAGCGCGACCATCTGCTCGACGTGTTCCGGCGTGTGCGCTTTGCGCGCAAGCAGTTCGTCGAGCTTCTTCGCGAGTTCTCCGGGCACCGCGCGAATTTGTGGAATTCGGTCGCGGAACGCGGGGTCCGCGTATTGCGTGAGAAAGTCGGGCAGCTCCATGACGTGGCTGTCGGCATCGAAGAACGTGCGACCTTGTGCATAAGGCATGTGGACTCCGATTCGTGCTACGGGTTAACGGTACGGTCGCTGGATTCTATATGGGGAGCGGCGCCGATTCATACGCCTGTTCCCGAGGATTGAGGCAGACTTACGCGCTGGGGAGGTGGTGCAGGCATACCGATGTCGTTGGCGCAATTGTTCGTGTATCCGGTGCGCGGTCAGGGTGGGCTGTTGTCGCTGCTGTGCGCGTTCTTGTTATACGTGCTGGTCGCGGTATTCGACTGGTCGCGCGCGAACGATACCCGGAACCTGTTGATGCTGGTGTTCCTGCCTTTTCCATGGATCGTTGCGTTTGCCGTGTTCCAGCACTATGCGTGGGCGTCGCTGCGGCACGTTGCCGCCGGACACGACGAGACGATCCGCAGCATCGAGATCGAGGAAGTGTCGCCGCTCGCAAACTACCTTGCGTTCAAGGTCGCGCTGCTGCTGTTCGGCGTTGCCGGCATGGCGGCGTCGTGTTTCGCGGTGAGCGCCGCGCTGGGTTCGACTGTTGTCGCCGCGATGGGTGTCGTGCTGCCGGCGGTGCTGGGCGTGATGGTGCTCGAAGAGCAGTTCCTGGCAGGCCTCGATCCCAAACGCGTCGCGGCGTTCGTGGCGGGCTTAGGTGCGGCGTATGTCGTGTTCGCGCTGCTGCTGTATGCGGGAATCGCATCGTTGTATGTCGCGTGCGTCGTGATGTCGCCGCCGAACGTCTTTGCCGTGCTCGTCGCAAGTTATGCGTTCGTGCTGGGCCACGTGCTGGCGGGCAGAGTGCTGTACATCTGTCGCGATCGGCTGGGACTCTCGACGCTGCCGGAGAAGGATCCCCAATATGTCGTGCAGGTGGCCGACGCGAAGGCGATAGACGCACTGATGGTCGACTTGCATCGCCTGTGCGGAGTCGATCACGTCGATCGCGCCAACAAATTGCTCGAGGGGTTCCTGCAGAAAGACAACTATGCACTCGACGAACGCATCCACCAGCGGCTCGAAGTTTTTCACGATAAACGTCTGCGACTCGAGCATAGCTGGCACTACCTGAATCGACTTCTCGCCGCCAACAAGACATCGCGCGGTTGGTCGCTGGTGCGTCGATCACTCGATGTCGATCCGCTGTTCCGGCCTGCAACGGCGGACGCTCTGATGGCGCTGGTTGCGGCCGCACCGGCCGCCGATGCCGGCTATGTGGACATGCTGCTCGGCGACTTCGAACGCGCGTACCCCGCCAGCGAACGATTGCCGGAAGCGTTGTTCGAACATGCGCGCTGGTTGGTGACGAAGCTGGAGCGTGTCGATTCAGGGCTCGATCGCCTGGCGCTCATCGAAAGCCGATTTCCGGAGTGGGCGCAGGATGCGCGGTTCCGGGCCTTCTACGAGCGCGTGCGCCGGCTCGCAGATCAGTGATCAGCGTGGCGGAGGTTCTTGCGAGATCGCCGAGGTCTTGCAGACTCATGACGCCGCCCCCGCGCGAGGTCGTCGGCCGCGATCAATTCGCGGCCGATGACATAGCTGCCGGTTCTTACAACAGGTCGCCACCGCAAGCACCGGCCGTGGTACCCGTCGCTTTGAACGCCTTGATGACGTTGCGACCGGTCGTCCAGCGATGCACTTCATCCGGACCGTCGACGAGACGTTGCGAACGGATGTGCGTGTACCACGCCGCGAGCGGCGTATCGCGCGAGTAACCGAGCGCGCCGTGCAGTTGGATCGCGGTGTCCACCACGTGGTGAACCATGTTTGCGAGGAACACCTTCGCGATGCCGTTTTCCTGACGGATGTCCATCTTGTTTTCGGCCTTGTACGCGATGTGCATCAACATCAGCCGGGCGATGTACAGCTGGCTCGCACACTCGGCGAGCATGAACTGCACCGCCTGGCGTTCATCGAGCTTCTTGCCGAACGTCTGACGGTTCGTTACGTGCGCGGTTGCCATGTCGAGCGCGCGTTGCGCCATCGCAACGTTGTGCATGCCGTGGCGCAGGCGGCCGTACGCGAGCCGGTGCTGCCCCATGTTGAAACCGTTACCTTCGCCGCCGAGCAGGTTTTCCGCCGGGATTTCGAGGTTGTTGATTTCAACTTCGGCGTGGCCGCCGCCGAGGATGTGCAACAGCGGAC
>JANLUG010000953.1:0-4392 GCA_031363335.1 Gammaproteobacteria bacterium | reverse complement strand
CGCTCGCAGTATTCCCGAACGACGAAGACCTGACCTCGCTGTTCGACAAGCTGTCCGATCGCAAACGCGCAGACTCATTGGTGACGAGCACCGAAGCGCTGCTGCGCAGCCACGGTCTCGATGATCAACCGTCCGCAACCGCGGCAATTCAGGCGTATCAGGAGGCACTGCGCCTCAATCCGAGTCACGCGGTTGCGAAATCCGAACTGAATCGCTTGGCAGAACACTACGCCCAACTCGCAGGTACCGCGGCCGAAGCCGGCGACATTACCGGTGCGATGAATTTCCTCGAACGCGCGACTACCGCAGATTCGGCGAGCGCCGACGTTGCCGCCGTGCGCGACAAAGTGCAGCAGGCGGCCACCGCGCATCAGGAGATTCAGACGCTCCTACAACAGGCATCCGCATTCCGCGCCAACGGCGCGTTGATCAATCCGCCAGGGAGCAATGCTGCGGAGATTTACCACCGCGTATTGGCGACCGACCCGAACAATGCGATCGCGGCCCAGGGTTTGTCCGAAGTCGTTGCGGAACTGCTGACCAGGGCAACCGAATTGCTGTCGACCGGACAGATCGAGGGCGTCCGCGCGCTCAACGCGCGTGCATCGGAGATCGGTCTCTCCGATACTGCGATCCGTGAACTAAAGACCAAGCTCGGCGCGGAAGAGCAACGCATCGGCAGTGTCGCCCGGTTGCTGAACGAAGCACAAAAGCTGATGAACGACGGGTTCATCACCGAACCGCCCGATGAAAATGCCGTCGCGCGATTACTGGAGGTGCGCCGTCTCGACCCCACCAATGTCCAGGCACGCGACATGCTGAATGCGGCCGCAGGACGCCTCGCCGATGTGGCGCGCGAGGCGTACGACGCCGGATTGAAATCCGAAGCGCAACACTTCCTGGAACTGGCATTGACCGTCACACCGGATGTTCCCGAATGGCGCTCGCTGCGGGATAGTTGGGCTGCCGAAAGCGCGAGGGTAACAAAACAGTGACGAGACTCAGCCTGCCAAGCGCCCATCGTGTCGTCGCGTTCGTCGATGTCGTCGACAGCGTCGGACTGTATCGCCGCGTGGGAGACGAGGTTGCACAGTCGCGCATTGAACAGGCGCTCGCATTCGCGAGCGCGTGTGCGGTCGAGGGTGGAGGCCGCTGCATCAAACGTAATGGCGACGAAATGCTGCTGTTGTTTCCGAATGCGGACGCAACCTGTCAGGCACTGAAGGCGATCCAGATCGACACGATGCTGGAACTGCGCATCGGCGCGCACGCCGGCGCCTTGATACGCAAACGCGGTGACGTCTTCGGCGACACGGTCAATATCGCCGCACGCCTGACGGCCATCGCAAGGGCGCGTGAGATCGTCATCTCCGAGTCGGTGCATGAGGCACTTGGGCATCAGATCCGCAAAGCGTGTCGTCGTTTCGAACAGGTCCGCTTGCGCGGCACCGCTCGACCGATGGCGATCTATCACCTGTGCTGGGAACCGGCCAGTGCAACGCACTTCAACTCGTCGGTTCGCCGTACGACGGATGCAACACGTCGACGCCTGATGCTGCAGACGAAGGAAGGACCTGTCTCGCTCGTGCGCGAACAGGAGCTGACCATCGGCCGAGATCCGCAATGCGATGTCGTCATCGATGATCCGCGCGTATCGCGTTTTCACGCCACTCTCGAGTGGCGTCGCGGCATCGTGGTTCTGCGCGATCACAGTACGAACGGCAGCTTCGTCCGTTCCGCCGATGAAACACGGCCGCACTTCGTCCGCCGCGAAGTGTTGCCGATCCGCGGCACCGGCGAGCTGAACTTCGGCGCAGACGGCGCCGACTGCAGCGTGCAGTACTGTTTCGAATGACGGACGCGCGCTACGTCCTCGTGCTGCTCGACGAGCCGGACGCGCGATTCCCGTTGGCAGGCAGCGTGACTGTCGGACGTCACCTCGACAACGACATCGTCATCGCCGGCGAAGATGTCCGCGACTTTCACGTACGCATCGAGACGAACGAACGCGGCCCTCGCATCATCGTGCTCGAGGGGGCAACCGCGCACGTCGACGCGAATCCGATCGACGGATCCGCAGGGCTGCGGCCCGGCGCCGAATTGGTTCTGGGGCAGCACCGCCTAAAGCTGGACTTCGAATCGAGCACACCACCCTGCGGCTGGAAATTGCATCGGGTCGGCGACGGCACCGGCATTCCGATCGCAGCAACGTTGAACATCGGTCGCGCGACGGACTGCGATCTGCAACTCGTCGAGGGTCACGTGTCGCGCCACCACGCGCAGTTGCACGCGGACCGCAGCGCGATCTGGATCGAAGATCTGCGTTCCGCGAACGGTACGTTCGTCAACGGTGATCGGGTCGCCGGTGCGTGGCGGGTATTCCACGGCGACGAGATTTCATTCGACACGATCCGCTACCAGCTCATCGGCGATGCACCCGATCTCACGCCGATCCGCCCGCCCGGCCAACCGCCCGATCAACTCGAAGTGTCGGAACGTATCGTCGGAGAACCGGTGCGCGCCGAAACGGCCGAGATCGCAACCGCCACGGTCGAGGCGGGCGCATTGTCGACGGCGACAGCGATTGTGCCCGATGCAGCAGCCACCGGTCCGATGCTGATCGGACGCAGCGCACCCGTGACCGGGCGCGTCTTCCCGCTCGCGTTCGGCCGTCATCTGATCGGCCGCGGTCCCGATGCGGACATCCATCTTTCCGAAGCGAGCGTGTCGCTGCGCCATGCGGAACTCGAGCTGCGGCCCGACGGCGCCCAACTCGTGAACCTGATATCCACCAACGGCACCTGGATCAACGGCGCGGAAATTCACACCGCGCGGCTCGGCAACGGCGACTCGATCCGCGTCGGCCGCGTCACGCTGCAGTACCGCGAACCGCCGTCGTCCAACTCCAACCGCGGCAAGGTCCGATGGATCTTTTATTTCGCTATCGCGGCGATTTTGGCGACGCTCTCGTGGTACTGGCTAAACTGACCGCGGCTGCTGCTGCTGGCCGCTTCCGCGTTGCCTTTCGCAGTGCAGCAAATTATGCTTCCGCGCCTCTGGGGTGGCGGATTCCGCGATGGGTGTGAAGATCCCTTTCCGGCGCGAACTCGAATTCGAATATGGCGAGGTGGCCGAACTGTCGCCGCTGATTCGGCGCGTCGTTGCCAAGAATCCCAGTCCATTCACGCTGCACGGCACCGGCACCTACATCCTCGGCCACGGCGACGTCGCGGTGATCGACCCGGGTCCGGCCGATCCCAAACACATCGAAGCGATTCTCGCGGCTACCAAAGGCGAGCGGATCAGCCACATGCTGGTCACCCACACCCACAGCGACCACTCACCGGGCTGCGCGTTGTTGCGCGAACGCTGTGACGCGCTCACCTACGCGTTCGGGGCGCATGGCTCCGGCATCGAAGATCCCACTGTGAAGCTCGAAGAAGGCGCCGACATGGCCTTTCGCCCCGACGTTCACGTAAAGCACGGCGAGGTGATCGCCGCGGATGGCTGGTCCGTCGAATGCGTCTACACGCCGGGCCATACCTCGAACCACATATGTTATGCGCTGCGCGAAGAACGCACGTTGTTCACGGGCGATCACGTGATGGGCTGGTCGACCAGCATCATTTCGCCGCCGGACGGCGACATGCGCCGCTACATGGAAAGTCTCGCGCTGCTGCTCGATCGCGACGACGCGTTGTACTGGCCGACGCACGGTCCGTCGATACTCGACACGAAACGCCACGTCGAAGCGTTCATCACTCACCGGCACGAGCGCGAAGAGCAGATTCTCGCGTGCATCGAACGCGGTCAGCACAAGATAGAGGACATGGTCCCCACGATGTATTCCGACGTACCGGAGTTCATGTACCGCGCCGCTGCCCGAAGCGTGCTGTCGGCTGTCGTCTACCTCGTACAGCGCGGCGAGTTGAAGTGCGACGGACCGGTGACGTTGTCAGCCGAGTATTTCCGCGCCTGAGCGTTCGCTTCAGCTTGTTGTCGACGCTTCGCCGTTCGTACGCGGTGTGGGTGCATTGGCCGCATTCGCCAACGGCAGTTGTACGATCACCACCACACCCGATCCGTCAGGCAGATTCATGCCGCGCACGCTGCCGCCGTGGTGCTCTGCGATCACCCGCACGACATATAGTCCCAGGCCGAAGTGCAGGCGGTTACGCGCTTCGACACCGCGATGACTCACCATCGAGTCGAATAGCGTATCTTCAGCCGCAGGCGGCAACGTCGGACCCCGGTTCGCGACGGTAATTCGCAGCAGATCCTTCAGCTGGTCGAGTTGCACCTTGATCGGGCTGTTGGGCCGATGGAAGTCGATGGCGTTGTCGATGATCTTGTCGAGCAGCTGCTCGATGCGGTAATCGGACACCCGCGCAT
>JANLUG010000947.1:0-1447 GCA_031363335.1 Gammaproteobacteria bacterium | reverse complement strand
ACACGATGAATCCCGACGGCACCGAACAGCAGGTGTTGTACGGCGTTCACAGCCACGACACCGGGCCGCACGGCGAGCAGATTCAGTTCGTCGAACCTCAGGAACTGCCCGACGGTCGAATCCTCGTCAGCATGCGTCCGTCGACCGCCGAGTCGCACCTGGGTGCCGCGCTCGTAGCGATCGATACGGCGAGTTACTTCGACCACGATATGCCCACGTTTGCCAATCAGGGCATGACGGCCGACGCCCAGGAATTGCTCGTTCCCGGCGATGTTCAACTCAATGCGGTGCCGTCGCCGCGCGGACGCTTTGCAAGCGTCTCGCCGCTGTACGACGGATCGGATCGGCTGCTCGTCACGTGGAGCCAATGCCGCCTGCTTGACCCGCAGAGCCCTGACCCGCTGAATCCGACGATCGTGCCGTGCACGCCTGCATTGCTCGCAGTGCCGGCCATTCTGGAAGCGCCGCCGTTATACGGCGTGTGGATGTTCAACGTCACCGACGGCACGCAACAACCGCTCGTCACGCCGCAGGAAGGCTTTGCGTACACGGAAGCGGTCGTTGTAGAGAGCCGCACGCCGCCGGTGGTGCGCCTCGATAAAGTCGCTGGGCTCGACCTCGATCCGGACCTCGTATCCGAAAGCGTAGGCGAGCTGCACATTCGCAGCGTTTACGATTTCGACGGCACGGCAACGGCGCCCATCAACACGCTGCGCGATCCCGGATTGACGACGGCGGCGCAACGACCCGCGCGGTTCCTTCGTGTCATCAAGCCTGTCTCGCAGCCCGATAAGGACGTTCTCGATATCGACAATTCCGCATTCGGCGCCAGCAACTTCATGCGCGAGATCATCGGCTATGCGCCGGTGGAGCCCGACGGCTCCGTCAAGATGAAGGTCCCGGCGAACATCGCGTTCGGCGTTGAAGTGCTCGACGCCAACGGCCGTCGCATCTCGCAACGCCACCTGAACTGGATGACGTTGAAGGCCGGTGAAGTGATGGAGTGCAACGGCTGTCATACGCGGCAGAGCTTGCTGCCGCACGGCCGCGCCGACGCGGAAGCGCCGTCTGCCAACGCCGGCGCGCCGGCCGACGGCTCGCCGTTTCCGAATACCGAACCTGCGCTGTTCGCGAATGCCGGTGAAACGATGGCGGAAACGTATACGCGCATCCACGGCGTTCCGAAGCCGAACGTCGACATCAAGTTCGACGACGTCTGGACCGACCCGAACGTGCGCGCCAAGGATGCGAGCTTCGCCTACAGCTATGTCGCGCTGACGACTGCGCCGCCGGTTGACCCGGGTTGTGTCACGAACTGGACGGCGGTCTGCCGCATCGTAGTGAACTACGAAACGTCGATTCATCCGATCTGGGGTGTACCGCGACTCGCAGCAGACGGCGTAACGAACGCCACCTGCAATTCGTGCCATTCGCCGACCGATGCCGC
>JANLUG010000932.1:0-7356 GCA_031363335.1 Gammaproteobacteria bacterium | reverse complement strand
CGGTACGGCGGGTGTCGGCGCTTCGACAACCGGCGGCGGCACCGCGGTTTGCTGTGGGAACTCGGTGACCGGAGCGACGCGTCCGTCAGCAGAGCGTTTGCGAATCTCAGACATCGAAGACTACAACCCTTACGTGTTGTGAATGCCTCATCGGCGAGGTTTGGAGCGGGCCCGCGGAGAGGCTTCCAGATCGGGTGGTGCGGCCATCTGCGACAGATTCGCCTTGATGCGCAGCAACGAGGCGATCAGTTGCTCGCGCTCGGCGTTGCTGAGCCCGGCCATGATCTCGTCCTGACGCTGCGCGCCTTTGTCGAAAATCTTCTGCAGCAGCGGTTGCGAGCGTGGCGTCAGGTATAGCTGCTGCGCTCGCCGGTCGCTGGGATGCGCGCGACGCTCGATCAAGCCGGCCTTTTCCAATCGGTCGATCTGGCGCAACAGCGTGATCGGCTGGATTTCCAGAATCGCCGACAACGCTACCTGGCTGATGCCTTCGTTGCGCGACAGATGCAGCAGCACCCGGGCTTGCGCCAGCGTCAGCCCCAACTCGGGCGTCGTCAGGCGGAAGTTCTCGCGCAACATACGGGTGACATCGGAGACGAGGAATCCGAAGGTCGCGTTTGCCTGGCTGCCGTCGGCCACGTTGAGTCACCTGAATTAACGTTGGCATATGATAAGCCGTGCTTACTATTAGTCAAGGTGGCCATTTGCCTGTGCGCAGAGAATCAAATCGGCGCCGAGCATCGCATCTGCGCGGAGCTTCGCGATGAGCAGTTGCGATATCCTTCGAAGCCTTCCGCAATGACGACGATTCCATGGTGTTGATTCACCCCGCGGCACCGAACGCAGGCAAGTTTGTGGATCGGGACATCACCGCGGACAGCAAGGTCAGGGCATCCGTTGCGATGCGCGCACTCGAGACGCTGTGGTTCAACACCGGCACGCTGTGCAACCTCACGTGCGCGAACTGCTACATCGAGTCGAGCCCGTGCACGCTGCTGCCGTACGACCCGCAGTTCGATCTCGGCCCGCGCCTCGCCGATGCATTCGGACCGACCCAACTCAATCATCCGCACTGCGCGAAGTTCTGCGTGCTCGGCGGCGGGCGCTGCGGCGCCTAGTTGCCGACCCTTTTGATCACAATTCTGCTCGCGTTGCTGCTGCTGGTTGGCCCATTCCTGGTCAGCGTGCCGCCGCTGACGGATACGGTGCCTCCCGCGACGCTCGCCGACCCCGACAGCCGCTTCATCGAAGTCGAACACGTGCACGTCCACTACAAAGACGCGGGCACCGGCGCACCGGTCTTCGTGTTGCTGCACGGCTTCGGTGCGAGCGTATTCACGTGGCGAAACGTGATGACCCCGTTCGCGGAACTTGGCCGCACGGTTGCTTACGACCGGCCAGCGTTCGGTCTGACCGAGCGGCCCCTGGAGTGGTCCGGCGCAAATCCTTACGGCGACGCCGCACAAACCGACATCGCGCTCGCGTTGCTGGACGCGTTACAGATCGATCGTGCTGTCTGGGTCGCGAACTCCGCCGGCGCGCGCGTCGCAATCGACGTGGCCGTGCGCCATCCCGATCGCGTAATCGCACTGGTGCTCGCCGATCCCTCGCTGGGTTCGGGTCCACGCTGGCTGCAGCCGCTACTGCACACGCCGCAACTGCAGCACCTCGGTCCGCGCGGGGTGCGCACGATTGCCGACCGCGGCGATGAAGGGATTCGCTCCGCCTGGCACGATCCGTCGCGGATCATGCCCGACGTCTATGAAGGCTATCGGAAACCGCTACGTGCTAACGACTGGGATAAGGCGCTATGGCAGTTCGTATTGGCGCCTCGAGATAACAAGACCGTCAAACGAATTGATCAGCTTGCCGCGACGCCGACGCTCGTCATCACGGGCGCCGACGATCGTATCGTGCCGACACAGCGCACGATCGACCTGGTGGCGCGCATTCCGGGCAGCCGTCTCGTCGTGCTGCCTGACTGTGGGCACGTTCCCCAGGAGGAGTGTCCGGTGCCGTTCATGAACGCGGTGCGCGAATTTCTGGGCGCCATCGAGACGTCGCGCTAACGGCGAAACATCAGGCGCGCTTCGGTAGTCCGTCCGTCTTGCTGCCGAGTTGACCGGGGAAGTACTCGATCAACTCGACGATGTGTCCGTCGGGATCCGGGAAACAGACAACGCCCTGCACGCCGATCACCGCATCGGGATTGCGCAGCGGCTGCGTCGGCACCAGGCCCTTCGCCATCAGTGCTTCTGTCGCGGCGCGAATGTTGTGCGTCAGCAGTGCCATCACGCGCGGAATCCGTTCGGCAGCAGGCTTCGCATCTTCCGGGTTCTGCCAGCGCGGCCTCACCCACTCGATCAGATCGATGCGCGTCTGCAACGCGTCGTCCTGCGGCAACACGAGTTGCACCGCGCGCCCTTGCGCGCCCGTTACCATGTTGAAGTTTTTGCCGACGTAATCCGGCCACTGCACTTCTCGGTTGTCCTTAATCACTTCGAAACCGAAGTGCGCGTAGAACGCGGTCGACCGCTCGACGTTCGCGCACGGCAGAATGAAGTGGAAGATCGAGCGGATGTGCCAATCGGCCATATCGGTTTCCTCTACTGCCTAGCCGCCGCCCGTCTTCCAGCCGACCCGCACACCGTACGTGCGCGGCGGATAGTACGAGTCGAACGTGGCGTTGCCGCTCGCCAGACCGTCGTTGACCGTCATGTTCCGCAGATTGTCTTCGTCGGTCATGTTTTTGACGAACGTGTCGACCACCCATTTGGCGTCGGCGCTGGTCCACATCACACGCGCATCCGCCGTGAAGAATGCGTCGGCGCGGTGGCGCGCGATGTTCTGCACGCGGTAATACACGTCATCCTGCCAGTAGTAGTCTGCCCGCGCAGTGATCGTGCCGCGGTCGCCCATCGAGTAGTCGTACTGAACGAACGTCGAGGCGGTGTATTCGGGCGCGCGATTCAGAGTGTCGCCCGACAGATCAATCGTCGGAGTGAACTCATAGTCGTCGAACTGGGCGTTGAGCCAGGTCAGATTGCTGCCGAGCGTGAGGTGGTCGAATGGAATCAGTACCATTTCGAGTTCCACGCCTTTGATCGTAGCTTGCGCCGCGTTGTCGGTCGTGAACGAAGTGTCCTGTAGGAAGTTGACCTGCAGATCCTTGTAGTCGTTGTAGAACGTGGCAACGTTGACCTGTGCGCGGTTGTTCCAGAATTGACTCTTGATGCCCAGTTCCACCGAGTCGACTTTCTCGGGGTCGTAGGAATCGAACTGTCCGAGCGAGAAACCGCCGCCCTTGTAGCCATGGGAAAGATCAAGATAGGTGAATATGTCGTCCGTCAGGAAGTAGTCGAACTCGACTTTGCCGGTGCCTTCGTTCCAGCTCTTGTTGTCCTTGCCCGCCCGATTGACGCCGAACTGTGGGATCACCTGATACTCGTTGATGTCTTTCTCATCTCCCGTGTATCTGCCGCCAACGACAACTTTGAACGGATGTCCCTCGGCTCGAAAGTCGTAACCGATCTGGCCGTATGCGGCGTACGACGTCGTCTTGAGTTGTCCGCCATTCATGAAGGTGAACCCGGCAATCGAGCTGTCCTGAAAGAAGTAGTCCGATGACAGGTTCTCGTTGAAGTAGAACACACCACCGATCCACTCCCACGGTCCCTGACCGGCCGACACAAGCCGCACTTCCTGGCTGATCTGATTCGTGTTCATCGTCCAGCGCTGGAACTGAACCGGATTGCTCGACTGATCAATGTCGGCCGACTGGAACCAGTCGTTGGTGAGGTAGCCGGTGATCGCCACCAGCGTGGCGGGTCCCAACGCACCCATGTCCACATCCCACGTCAGCCTCGCCGAATAGAAGTCGTTTGTCAGCCGCAGGCGTTCCGGATAGTCCTTCGCGACTTCGCGCGGGTCGCGCGGATTGGGTATCGCGCCCGCGAAGATGTCGACCGTGAAGCTGGTGCCGGGAAACGTGTACGGCGCAAACGGTTCGCGCCGCTTCTGACTCTGATTGCCGTTGTTCTGGAACTGCTGGGCCGTGAGCACGAGGTTTGCGTCTTCGCTGATTTCGAACTTCAGTTTGCCGCGCACCGAGTAGTAGTCGGTGACATCGCCATTGTGAGACGTGAAGTCGTCCTGATAACCCTCGTTGCGCTCATTGATGAACGACAGCCGTCCGGAAATGTCGTCGGTGAGTGCGCCGCTGACGGCACCGCGTTCACGGACATCTTCGTAGTTGCCGCCGGTCACGTCGAAGTTTGCCTCGAATTCTTCGGTAGGATCTTTCGTGATGACGTTGATCGAACCGCCGGTCGTGTTCCTGCCGTACAACGTGCCTTGCGGACCGCGCAGCACTTCTACACGTTCCATGTCCCACAGATCGCCCGGCATCGATGACGGTTGTCCGATGTAGACGCCGTCGACGTGATACGCAACACCCGGGTCGAAGCCGGCGACCAGTTGGTCGGAACCGATACCGCGGATGTATGCGTACGTCACCGGCGACTGCGAGTTCGGGCTGATGATCAGGTTCGGCACCGACCACTGCAGATCCTGGATGTCGGCGATGCCGCGCAGCTGCAGCTGCTCGCTGTCGTACGCGGTCAACGCGATCGCGGTTTCCTGCGCCGACGTCTCGCGTTTTTCAGCAGTGACGATGATCTCTTCGATCACATCCGCTTCGGCGGCGAACGAGGGTGTCGAAGACAGACCTGCAATGGCACCAAACAACACTACAACGCCGCGATAGCCGCTACGTGCATTCGACATTCGAAAAACTCCCCCGAAAGAAAACCCCAAGAACCCCTGAGCGATCAACCCCGAAATATAACGCTCGTTATATTACTTCGACATTCGGCTCGTCAAGCTTTCAGCGCTTCGTTGCATACAGTCGATCGAGATAGCGATCGAGCAGCGTCGTGAGGCGTTTCGCCGACATTCCGCGCGACGACATCAGATGCTGCACGCCGAGACCATCGATGAACGCAATGAGCGCCTGCACTTCCAATCGCACATCGATGCTCTTCAGAATCTCGCCGTCATCCACCGATTCCTTCAACGCGCGCTCGAGTCGGCCGGTCCACTCGCGATAGCGGCGCTTTTCTTCGCGCCGCATGTCGACGTTGTCTTCCGAGTGATACCAGAGCGCGAGCCAGACGCGCCAGTTCGCATCGCGCTGTTTGTCGAGGGGCAACGCCTCGACGACGATTTCGCGCAACGCCTTACGGCCGCGTTGCTGCTTGTGCACGGCAACCATCCGGTCACGCACCACTTCGCCGGAATAGTCGAGCGCCAGACGGATCAGTTCGTTCTTGTCGCCGAAGTAGTGCACCAGCGCGCCAGTCGTGTAACCCGCCTTGCGCGCAACAGCGCGCACGGTGGTATTCGCAAGGCCGCTTTCGGTGATCGTTTCGTACGCGGCCTTGATGAAGTCGCGCCGACGTGCGTCGTGATCGACTACCTTCGGCATGGCGATCTCGTCAGGCAAAGAACGGGATCAGCTCCCGTCCGATACGGCGGATGCTGGACACCACTTGTACATGCGGCACTTCCCCCATCTGAACGAGACACATCAACCGATCCACGCCAATGTCGCGGAAGCGTTGCATTTTCTTTCGGCACGTTGCGACATCGCCGATGATCACCGAATCGAGCTTACCGATCTCCTCGAAGATCTCTTCATTCGAGATCTCCTCACCGGCGAATTCACGCTTCATCAGTGCAACGACCGGGTTCGGATCCTCCACGGAATTCGGGTCGGGTTTCTCCGATGCCGCCAACGGTGCATTCGAGGCCGGACGCGAACGCGGATCCGTGCTGCCGCGGATCGCCGAGTAGAAGATATCGCGCGGTACGTTGAATACACGCGGCGCCGAACTGACGTACCACAGCGCCGAGCGCGGCGCGCCGCTGTCGATGGCCGCGCGCGTTGAGTCCGCAACGTGCACGAAGGTGAACACGCCGACCGCGTTGTTGATCGAGCGGCCGGCCGGCTTGCCGAGTTGCGCGATCGCATTGCGATAGCCTTTGATCATGCCGTCGAGCGCGTCGACCGGCGCGAACAGCGTGGTGGCGAGCACGCCGACACCGAGCTGGCCGGCGCGTTCGAACGACGGCGGGCTCGAACACGTATGCCACAACGGCGGATGCGGCTGCTGCACGGGCTTCGGCAACACGGTCCTGTCGGCGACCGTCCAGCGCGGGCTCTGCCATGAGAACGAAGCGTCGCACCACGCACGCGGCAGCATCTGCGTTGCTTCGACGAGATCCTCCGCGGCCTGCTTCTCGGAGATGCAGAACGTTTCCCACTCCTTGCCGCCGGATTTGGCGAGCCCGACCTCGAGCCTGCCGCCGCTGATGTGATCGAGCATCGCGGCGCGCTCTGCGGCGCGCAGCGGATGGTTGATCTCGAACGGCACCAGCACACCGGCATGGCCGACGCGCAAGCGCTTGGTGTTAAGCGCGATCGCCTCGAGAATGAGTTCGGGGCACGAGCTGTAACTGAAGTCGGGCGTGCAGTGGTGCTCCACCTCCCACCAACAGTCGAACCCTGCCTCGTCGGCCACGCGCGCTTGCTCGATCGACTCGGCAAGCAACTGACCGAATCCGCCGTTGGCGTCGCAATCGCGCTTTTGAATCTCGGAGAAGATGTCGAGCTTCATGCGCCCTCCTTTTTATGTAACAGACTTTTTATGTAACGGGCGTTATAATACAACGCATGGCGCAACTCAATGGCGAGTGGGTCGATCGTTGACCAACCGGAAGCGATCCCGCAGTGTAGCCGTCGACCAACCAGCGGGGACGGCTGCGTGGATCAGCAATACACCCGAAGAGTGTGGCTACTCGCATTGGTGCCCAAGCACAGGTTCGGGCGCTGGCTAACCGCTGCTGTCGCATTCGTATTGCTGCTCGGAATGTTCTGGCTGTGTCGCGTCTTCACGGAGTCCGATTCGGCGGCTCAGGCCGCGGCATTGTTCTTCAGCGTGATCATTGCCTACATCATTCCGGTGTATCACCTGATCACGGAGCGCACGGTCGCGGCTTTCAAGGAACTGGAACCGGTACTGGTCGCCGATTCCGAACAGATAGAGCAATGGCGCGCTCGCATTACCTACAAGAGCGCGCGATGGACGCAGTCGACGTTGGCATTCGGTCTGCTTGCGGGGTTCGCGCACAATCTGCTGCTGAGTGGATCGCCAACAGCTCTGCTGGGGCGGTTCGGTTCCGCGCCGGGCCGGGCTCTCGCCGCGGCGAGAACCGCTGAACTCGGGCTGATCAACGCGCAGCTTCGGGCCATCACACGCAGCGACAACGATGCCGATGTCTTACCTGCGATGAATC
>JANLUG010000912.1:0-2087 GCA_031363335.1 Gammaproteobacteria bacterium | reverse complement strand
CACGCAACCACGCTGATGTCGGCAGCCCAACGCACCGTGTTCAGCGCGGCCACCGTCACGCTCGAAACGCCGGCCGCATTCGACGCGTTCAAAGAGGCACTGAAGCACGATCCGACGCTGAAGGTGGATGTGCAGCGCGAGACGGAATACTACGAGGGCCAGTCCAAACAGGTCGCCGCACTGCTCGAGATCGTCGCCACCACCGTCGGCGGCATCATGGCGGTGGGCGCGCTGTTCGGCGCACTCAACACGATGTACTCGGCGGTCAGCGCACGCACGGTCGAGATCGCGACGTTGCGCGCGATCGGCTTCGGCGCTTTGCCGGTGGTCGTGTCGGTGCTCGTCGAAGCGCAGGTACTGGCGTTCATCGGCGCCGTAGCAGGTGGAGCGATTGCGTGGGTGTTGTTCAACGGCAATGCGTTCAGCACGGGCGGCGCGTTGGGCCAGGTCGCTGTGCGACTGCACGTCGGCGTGCCGCTGATCGCGGCCGGCGTGGCATGGGCGGCTGTGGTCGGTTTGTTTGGAGGATTGTTTCCGGCGATTCGTGCCGCGCGGGCGTCGGTGGTGGATTCGTTGCGGGTGGTTTGACTCGGCTACCGATCGAGCCCGAGCAGCCTTCGTACGTCGCCATGCGGCAACGCATGCACGATGTGATCGTCGCACCCCTGCATCGTTTCGTTGGCAACCATGCTGTTCATCACCGCTTCGTCGGTCGCCTGAATCACCGCTTCAAAAAACGGATTGAGTTGCGGATCGGGAACGAATTCGAGCGCGGCGAGTCGTTCCTCATCGTGTAGTGCCTCGCGATTCGCCGTCGAGAATGCGAGAAAGATATCGCCGGAGCCGTGGCCGGACATCGCACCGCCGCGCCCGATACCCAAACTGACACGACGCGCCAACCGCTTCAGTTGGTGCGCGAGCAACGGTGCGTCGGTGCCGATGATCACAATCACCGAACCCGCTTCCGCTTTGCGTGGATCCGGTTGCCAATCCTTCAACGCCGCGCCAACCGGAACGCCCGCGATCGTCAGCTGTTCGCGGCGACCGAAGTTCGATTGCACGAACGCGCCGACCTGATACGAACGTCCGGCGAAGTCGACGATGCGCGAAGAAGTACCGGAACCGCCCTTGAACCCGTAGCAGATCATGCCGGTGCCGCCTCCGACGCTGCCTTCCTCGATCGCGCCGCCGCGTGCGGAGTCGAGTGCGGCGAAGACGTGCACGTCGCGGACGTGAAAGCCGTTGATGTCGTTCAGATAACCGTCGAACGTTTCACCGGCGACCGGCAACGCCCATTGGCCGATGCCGCCGGTTCGCTCTACCAGCCATTTGATCGTGGCGTCCCGCACGACACCGCACGAATGCGTGTTGGTGATGCTGATCGGGCCCTCGCAGCGACCGCTTTCCTCGACCCAATGGCAACCCGTCAACTCGCCGTTGCCGTTCAAACTGAAGTAGCCCGCGAACACCGCGGAGGCGGCGAACTCCCGGCCGCGCGGCAACAGTACGGTCACCCCGGTTCGCACCGGACCCTGCCCCACCACCCGCGCGCCGGCGCCATCGATCAACGTCGTGTAGCCGACCTCCACGCCGGGCACATCGGTGATCGAATTCAACGCGCCGGGCCGGCCGGCAAACGGAATGCCAAGCGCGCGAGCGCGCAATTTACCTGACGGCGTCTTGAGCATCGGTTGGTCACTTTAAGAAAACTGCATTACATTGCGTCGCTGCGCAGAGATCAAGGAAAGGCATTCGAAGGGGGACGTTGCGGTGCAATTCGGAATCTTCGATCACCTCGAGCAGCGCGGCAGCGAGCTGGGAACGCTGTACGAGCAGCGCCTGCAACTGATCGAGTACGCTGATGCGGCGGGGTTCGCCCGTTATCACAAGGCCGAACACCACTTCACCACTCTCGACGCGGCGCCGTCGGCAATGGTATTCCTCGCTGCCGCGTCGCAGCGCTCGCAACGCATCCGACTCGGGTCGCTCGTCTCGTTACTGCCGTTCTATCACCCAGTTCGCTTCGTGGAGGAGGTCTGCGCGCTCGATCACTTGTGCGGCGGTCGCCTCGACGTCGGTGAAGCGTT
>JANLUG010000911.1:0-2632 GCA_031363335.1 Gammaproteobacteria bacterium | reverse complement strand
CGTCGTTCCGGAACGTCCGGTCGCGAAGACTCCCGTTCAGGAACCCGGCCCACGACCTGTCGCAGCTCCGCCGCGAGCGACTGCCGCACCGACGAAACCGTTTGCAGCGACGCCGCCCGCGCCGGTCGACGTTGACGAGTCGATCGAGGCGGAGGAGCGTGAAGAAGGACCTGCTCGCGGTCGCAGCTCGCAGGAACCTCGCGAAATGGTCCGCGTGTCTGCCGGCTTGCTCGAACAGCTGGTCAACCTGGCCGGCGAGAGCAGCATCATCCGCTCGCGCGTCGAGCAGGGCATGAACGATTTCAGCACGTCGCTCGAAGAGATGGAGATCACCATCGAGCGCGTCCGTGAACAGCTGCGAAGGCTCGAGATCGAGACCGAAACGCAGGTGCTGTTCCGGCACGAGATCAATCAGGGTCAAGACTACGAAGAGTTCGATCCGCTCGAGATGGATCGTTATTCGCAACTGCAACAACTGTCGCGCTCGCTGTCCGAAAGCGCGTCCGACATGTTGGATCTGAAGGAGACGCTCGCGTTCAAGGCGCGCGAATCCGAGACGCTGTTGATCCAGCAGGCGCGCGTCAATACGGAACTGCAGGAAGGTTTGATGCGCACGCGGATGGTGCCGTTCAACCGTCTGCTGCCGCGGCTGCGACGCACGGTGCGGCAGGTCGCGCGCGAACTCGCGAAGGAAGTCGACTTCCACGCCTACAACGCCGAAGGCGAACTCGACCGCAACGTCCTCGAACGTATGGTGCCGCCGCTCGAACACATGCTGCGCAACGCGGTGGACCACGGTATCGAGCGCGCTGAGTTCCGGCGCGGTTTCGGCAAGCCGGATGTCGGCCGGATCGACCTGCGGCTGTCGCGCGAAGCGGGCGACGTCGTCATCGAGATCTCGGACGACGGCGCGGGTATCGACGTCGAGTCGGTTCGCGCCAAGGCGATCGAGCGCGGCTTGATGGCGGTCGATGCGAAGCTGCGTGACGACGAAGTGCTGCAGTTCGTGTTGGCGCCGGGATTCAGCACCGCGAAGTCGATTACACAGATCTCCGGCCGCGGCGTCGGCATGGATGTCGTGCACAGCGCCGTGAAGCAGCTCGGCGGCAGCATCACGATCATGTCGATGCCGGGCAAAGGCACGCGCTTTACGGTGCGGTTGCCGTTCACGGTGTCGGTGAATCGCGCGCTGATGGTCTCGGTCGGCGAAGACCAGTACGCGATTCCGTTGAATACGATCGAAGGCATCGTGCGTGTTTCCGGTGCAGAGCTCGAGAAACTCTACCGGCCCGATGGCGGCGGCTTCGAATACGCCGGTGTGCCGTATCGCGTGCGCTATCTCGGCAGCTTCATCGGTCGCGACTATGTAGCGCTGTCAGATCGAGGCTCCGTGCCGGTGGTGCTCGTCCGATCCGGCGACCGCGCGGTTGCGGTGCACGTCGACGGCGTTCAAGGCAGCCGCGAAATCGTCGTGAAGAGTCTCGGGCCGCAGTTCGCCGGTGTGGGTGGAATCTCGGGTGCCACGATCCTCGGCGACGGCAGCGTGGTGGTGATTCTCGACCTGCTCGCGCTGATCCGCGCGCAGACTGCGCCGATCTACGCGAACGGCACGCCTGCCGCGCCGGTCGAGCGCCCGACGTGTGTCATGGTCGTGGACGATTCGGTTACGGTGCGTAAAGTCACGTCGCGCCTACTCGAACGTCAGGGCATGGACGTGATGCTCGCGAAGGACGGCGTCGAGGCGATGGCGATGCTTCAGGAGCGCCGTCCCGACATCATGTTGCTCGACATCGAGATGCCGCGCATGGACGGTTTCGAAGTGGCGCGGCAGATCCGTCACGACGATCGGTTGTCCGATCTGCCGATCGTGATGATCAGCTCGCGCACCGGCAGCAAGCACCAGGAACGTGCAGAAGAACTCGGCGTGAATCGCTTCCTCGGCAAGCCGTTCCAGGAGAACGAGCTGCTCGCGACAATCGAAGAGCTCGTACACTAGGAAATCAAGGATATGGCGGCGCTTTTGGCAGTGGACGTAAAGGAACTTGCGTGTGTGATGATCCCGTTGGCGGACACGCACCTGCTGCTGCCCAACGTGACGATCGCGGAAATTCTGCCGTGGCGTCGCATCAAGCCGTTGGCTGACGGCCCTAAGTGGTGTCTCGGTCTCCTCGGCTGGCGCGGCGAAACCGTGCCGGTGATTCAGTTCGAAGCGCTGAATGGCGGTGAATTTCTCGGCGGCGGTAGAAGCCGCTGCCTGCTGATCATGAACCGCGCGCGTCGTTCGACGGGTCGGGCGTTCTATGGTCTCGCGTCGTCGGGACTGCCGCGCATCGTACATCTCTCCGACGACGACCTGCAGAATCGATCCGTGCGCCTCGGCCCCGCTGAAGTCGCTGCATTACACGTCGGCACGGAAACCGCGGTCGTTCCGAACCTGTCGTTCATCGAAGAACAACTGGCGATGCTTCCGTAGCGACGCTGACGAGCGGCCTAGGGCGCGCTCCACCCCCACGATTGACGTAACACGGTAAGCGCCGCCAACGGCGCCGTATCCGCACGCAGGATCAATCGCCCGAGTCCCATCGACCGCGCGCCCGACGCGTGTGCCGCGGCGCGCTCTGCTTCCGTAAAG
>JANLUG010000863.1:0-1292 GCA_031363335.1 Gammaproteobacteria bacterium | reverse complement strand
GCGCCACGCCGTGGCTGACGCTGCGGGCCCCTTTCTCAACGCCTCTGTGAACGCCATGTAGGCGCCCATCGCCTGCTGTTGCTCGGCGGGCTTCATCGCGAAGAACCCGGAATCGTCGGAATGGATCAACAGCATGTATTGCATGTGAAAGTCTCCGTTGTCTTGGCGGGCACTATGCTCCGTCGGAACAATGACGCTCAATCTCACGCGCTTTCGACAGCAAAAGGCGACATAAAAAAACGCCGAGCCTTTCGGGCTCGGCGTTCGATCGAACCGAAGAACGAATCAGCCGGCGGCACCGGCCTGCTTCGGCACTTCCTTCATGCTCAGTTTGACGCGTCCGCGCTGGTCGACGTCGAGTACGACGACGTCCACTTCCTGGCCTTCCTTCAGATAGTCGGTGACCTTCTCAACTCGCTCGTCGGCGATTTGCGAGATGTGCACCAGGCCGTCTTTGCCGGGCAGAATGTTGATGAACGCACCGAAGTCCACGATGCGCTCGACACGGCCGCGGTAGACCTTGCCGATCTCCGCATCAGCGGCGATCTCCATCACACGCTTGACCGCCGCGTCTTTCGCAGCTGCATCGGCGGCATAAATCCGCACGCTGCCGTCGTCGTCGATGTCGATCTGCGCGCCGGTCTGCTCGACGATCGCACGAATCACGCTGCCGCCCTTGCCGATGATGTCGCGGATCTTCTCGGGGTTGACCTTCAGTACGATCATCTGCGGTGCGTTCGTCGAGATCGACGCACGCGATTGCGCCAGCACGGCGTTCATCTCACCGAGAATGTGCAGACGCGCTTCAGCGGCCTGTTCGAGCGCTGCTTCCATGATCTCTTCGGTGACGCCTTCGATCTTGATGTCCATCTGCAGCGCCGTTACACCGCGACTGGTGCCCGCCACTTTGAAGTCCATGTCGCCGAGGTGATCTTCGTCGCCGAGGATGTCGGTCAGCACCGCATAGCGATTGCCTTCCTTCACCAGGCCCATCGCAACACCCGCAACGGGCGCCTTGAGGGGCACGCCGGCGTCCATCAACGCAAGCGATGCGCCGCAAACACTGGCCATCGAACTGGAACCGTTCGACTCGGTGATTTCCGATACGACGCGCAGCGTGTAAGGGAACGAATCCTGCGGCGGCAACACCGCCGCAATTCCACGCCGAGCCAGGCGGCCGTGGCCGATGTCGCGCCGATTCGGGCCGCCTCTCATACCGGCTTCACCCGTCGAGTACGGGGGGAAGTTGTAGTGCAGCATGAAGCCGTCTTTGTAGGTGCCTTCGAGTGCAT
>JANLUG010000859.1:0-1945 GCA_031363335.1 Gammaproteobacteria bacterium | reverse complement strand
CGCCGGTCGACTTGATCAAGTCGTGCAGCTTTTTGCTCGCCGTCGTCGAGCCTTGGGCTTTGCCGTTCTTGAAGTCGACGCCCCAGCCGCCGACCCAGCTGTACGTTCCAGACAGCGTCAAGTTCGCCGCCGGCTCGACTCCGCTGGTGTCGAATGCGGTGTTTCCGTTGCCGGTCTTGAACTCGTACTTCGCGATCACGTTGGCTTCCTGACGGCCGCCGCTCGACGCTACGATCCCGTCGGTCAGCTTCAGCGCCTTACTAGTCACCAGGTTCGGATCGACCACGGTCGTTGGTATGGCGTTCGCCATCGCCGTGATTCCTGCCTGCATCAGTGCCGCATCCTGCGCGCAGTTGACCGTCGGCGGATTCTCGCTCCAGCAGTTGTGGAACTCCTGGCCGAGGCGCAGGACGAAGCGCGAGTTCGCCGGATTGTCCAGATCCATCTTCTTCTGTGCCGCGGCATAAGCGACATCGATGTCATCGCTGGCGAAGAACGGCGATTGCGGTACCGCCGCGTCTTCCTTGTGACAACCCACGCAGTACTCGTGTAGGTACGGATCGTAGACAGCTGTCTTGAACATCGTCGCCGTCACGTCGGCCGGGAAGTTCTTGCTCGCACCCGGATCGCGCAGCGGCGGCGCCGTAAACTGAATCGCCTTACCGACGCCACCCAGTGCACCGCCGGCCCACGCTGCGATGTACGACTGAATGATGTCGCCGCACGCGTCGTTGCTGGTCAGCCAGCAGTTGTGGCCGCCGCGTACCTTCAACACCATCCGCGAGTTGGCGGGATCGTTCAGATTGACGACCGTGTTCGCCGCGTCGTAGGCAAGGTTGATGTCGTCATTGCGGACGAAGCGCGGGGTCTGGCTCGGGTTGTGGCAGGTGCCGCAACGATTGTTCGGGACGAGGTTGTCCCACAGGTTGATCTTGAACCGTTGCACGTCCGCCGTTTGGGGCGCGGGTCCGGTGTAGTTACTGACCGTCGGAGGCGTCGTAACCGGATTGGCTACCGTGGCAGCGCCGCTGCCGCTGCCGCAACCGGAGACGACCAGCGTCGAGACGGCCAGGCACGTCGCGAGCGCGAGTCGATGAGCAGACGAGAGTGTATTGATGATCTTCATTGTTGCTATCTCCGCTCACTGGCCCATGCAATAGACGGCGGACCCTGCGAACACATTTCGCAGGTTGTAGTTGTCCGACTGAAAGTCGCTGACCATCGAGCTGATCTGCGCCCGATCAGCCGCATCCTGCGGCTGTCGCAGGCAAACGTTCTGGAATACCTTTTCGACCTGGCATTGCGCGAACGTGTCGCTGTTCGCGAGTTCCATTCCCAACGACTTGGCACCGTCGCCGGATCCGGGCAATGCGCCGTCCCAACCGAGCACTTCGTTCGGACCGTGACGCCAGTAGTTGTCCCAGTGGTCGTTCATGGTGATGTAGCCGTACGGGAACGTGGTGTTGTTGTTGAAGTACTTACGAACCACGCGCGTGCCGGTCGTGGCATCGATGTCGCCGGTGTTGTTGTACTTCAGGAATCCTGCGTCGGCAGTCGGGTCGGTGGCTTTGTCGTACTGGAAGTTGTAGTACGCGAAGGCTTGCGCCATCGGATCCATGCCCGAGTGGCATCCGATGCACCCGTTCAGGAAAACGCGCGCGTCGCCACCCGGGCTGCGCGAAACGTCCTGACGGATTCTATCGGGGGCGCGCGAGGTGTCGTGCACCTGCTCCATGTCCTTGCACATGTGATTGAGCATCGTGAATCGGAACATCGCGCGGTTTGTGCCGTCGATGAAAAACGCTTTGGACGCGGCTCGCGAGGTGAGTACACCAGCGGTCGCTGACGACGGCACGCCGGTCAGCGTACTCTGCGGAACTGTGCCGACCAAGCGTGCCTTCAGGTCGGCGCCCTGAGCCTCAGCTGCCTCGTAATGAGCGTTGTT
>JANLUG010000808.1:0-2169 GCA_031363335.1 Gammaproteobacteria bacterium | reverse complement strand
GGTTTCGATTGCAGCGGCCTCGCGTATTACGCGTACAAACATGCAGGGCTGACGATCCCTCGCAACTCATCCGCGCAGCAGCGCGCGGCGAAACCGATCGAACTCGCGCAAGCGTCAGCCGGCGATCTGTTGTTCTTCGACACCAGCTGGAATCGACACCACGTGGCGATTTATCTCGGAGGGGGGCGCTTCGTGCACGCGCCGTCGAAAGGCAAGAAGGTGTCGATCGATTCGCTCGACGACGGCTATTTTCGGAAACGATTGAAGGGCGTCGGGCGCTTTCACTGACTAAGAGGTTTGACGAAGCGGTTCGACCCGCTCAGCGCGCTTCGCCGGCCACCATCCACGAGTAGGCATCGTCGAGCACCGGCTTGTCGCCGTGGCCGTTCCCGTCGCCGACCATCACCACGCTCGGATCGCAGTAGCGCAGATACAGCGCGACGCGCGCGGTATCAGTGAGATTCGGCAGCGAACGGTGCAGCAGCAGGCCGCCGAACAGCACGGCGTCGCCGGCATTCATCGGCAGCGCCACACCGGGTTCGTCGACGACGACACCGCGCAGCCCACCGACGCTGTCGTGTGGCTGCAAGCCGCGTTGTTCCGAGTGCGGCAGAACCCACAAACAACCGTTGTCGAGCGTGCAGTCGTCGAGCGCGATCCACACCGTCAGATCGAGCGGCGGTTCGAGGCGACCGTAGCCGCTGTCCTGATGCCACGGCACGTCCGTACGGGCCTTCGGATCGGGATGTTTGATGATGTACTGCTGGTGCGTGAAGCAGACGTTCGGACCGAGCAGTTCGACAGCGAGCGCGACTTGCGGTCCGCGGGTGACGAATTCGCGCAGCACTACAGAGCGATGAATCAGTTGTGTATCAACCGACAGACCTCGCTCGCGCGATGCAAACCGGAACGCTTCGTCGCGCAGCCGGGTGCAAATGTTGGCGTCGAGCAGGTTGCGAACCACCAGGTAGCCGTCGGCCGCGTAGCGGGTGCGATCGAGCATCAGGTCAGTTCAGTACGACGTAGCCGCGATGGCGCAGACAGTTACCGACGACCTGGTGCTTTTCGCCGATCGTCTGTTCGACGCCTCTGGCACCGCCTCCAACGGCACCCGCGCCGGCACCGCGCGCGGCGCCCTCGGCTCCACCGAATATTGCGCCGATGGCGCCGCCGACCACCGCGCCACCCGCTGCGTTTCCGCCGACCTTACCGGTGGTGTCGACCTGGCTTGCATATGTCTGGCATTCGTTCAGGTCGCGCTGGTACTGCACCGGGTCGACGCCCTTCATGTCGACGATGACGCCGCCTGGCGGAGCGTTGTGCGATTTGCAGGCGCTGAGCAGGGCGAACAGAACGATGAGGCTGATGGTCTTCGGCACGGGCATTCCTCCAATGTCGATGCGGCGGTGACTAATGTAACGCGCCGGCGCCGGTTTGGTTGACGGCGCCGGGTTTGAATTCGCCTTCGTTGTGGAACGTGACCGAACGGCCGAAGCCGCCGGGCATGCTGTCGACGTAGACGTCACCTTCGAGCACGTACTTGAACGACTGCGTGCCGGACAGGACGACGATCTGTTTCGCGATGTCGAACAGCGACGTGGTTGCAACGATGCTGGTGGTCGTTTCACCGAGCCTTGGGATCGTGAACGCTGCATCGCTGACGCCGCGCGCGAGGCGTGCGCCGTTCACATCGAGGCGGACCTGCATGCCGTGCGCCTCGATCGGCTGATCGTTCGGATTCTGAATCCGCAGTTCGATGCGGACGCGTTGCTCCAGCGCAGACCCCTCAGCCGGCGCCAGGCCGATCACGAAGACGTCGACCGGTTTGTATTGCGCGCAGCCGCCGAGCAGCGACGTGAGCAGGAGGGTGACGTATACGATGGGCCGCAGCAGCATGAGCAAACCTTGCGAAATTCCGGATAGCGGGGCTAGTGTACCCGCTCACTTGGAAGGGAAGGGAAAGGGGAGAACCATGCTGAACTTGTCGATACCCGAGCACATCGAACCGCTGCGCAACAAAGTCCTGAAGTTCATCGAGGAACGTATCTACCCGGTGGAGAAGGAACTGTTCGAGACCGATCGCGACGGTAGACGCGCGACGATGCAGAAACTGATGATCTGGCAGAGCAGACCCCACCAGTTCGCTCCGAACTCTTGCGAGATCTTGGA
>JANLUG010000210.1:0-3789 GCA_031363335.1 Gammaproteobacteria bacterium | reverse complement strand
CAACCCCGACTTCCTGAAGTTCCTGCGCGAACAGGATCCACTGCAGGCGAAGACCTTGCCGATTCAGTGGGTGACCGCGATGGTGCAGTGGATGCGCCGGTTCGAGTCGTATCCGGCAACGGACATCGCGCCCCTCGTGATACAAGGCCAGGCCGACAAGACGGTCGACTGGCAATACAACATGAAAGCGATCGGGCGCTTGTTCGAACCGCAGATCGTTTATCTGCCGGAGGCGCGCCACCATCTCGTCAACGAATCACCTGCGCTGCGTGTGCGGATGTTCACGGCGATCGACCGATGGTTATCGGATGCTAGTATTTGAGTCACTCACCGGAGGATTCCAGATGATGCACAAACCCGTTCTGATCGCGTTTCTCGCGCTCGCTTGCATTGCAACAGGAGGCGCGGGCGCCGCAACGTCGAGTGAAGAGCTGTCTTACGATGGCCTGCAGCGCCGCGACACCAAGGTATTCGAGCACCTGTGGGTGCGTAAGTACTTCGACGTGCGCAGCTATCACAAGATCATCTTCAAGGCACCGCACATCGAGTACCGGCCGGTGATGAAGGGCAGCGGCGACGAGTCGTCCGGCTTCGGGCTGAACCAGCGACAGAAGGACTCCCTTTACGCGATAGTCAGCAAGGCGTTCGAAACGGAGCTCGCGAAGAGCAAGTTCTTCAAGCTGACGACCGAGCCCGGCGACGACGTGCTGCTGATTCGCGGCGATCTGCTCGACGTCGTGTCGTTCGTGCCGCCGAGCGCCAGCGGCCGCAACGATCTGCTGGCGGTCGCCGACATCGGTGAGGCGACGCTGAGTATGGAGCTTTACGACTCGGGATCCGACGCGATCATGGTCCGCGCGCTCGAACGCGTCGCCGCGAAACACGACGAGGGCGCACCACCGACGACTGCCGCCGATGCCGTGCAGCGCACCGCGACACAATGGGCGAGCATCCTGCGCGAGCGACTCGACGCCGCCGCAAGCATCCCGATTAATCAATAGGTCAAAGAGTCACAATCGGGTGCCAGGCACCGTCAGAACAGCACGCGCGTTCTGATAGTGCCGTCGACGGAGCGCAGCTTCTCCAGGGCGAGCTGGCTGTGCTCCGCTTCGACGTCGATCACCACGTAGCCGATTTCCGCATTCGTCTGCAGATACTGCGCGGCGATGTTGATGCTGCCTTCGCCGAACACGCGGTTGATGTGCGACAACACGCCCGGCACGTTGCGATGGATGTGCAGCAGCCGGTGACTCGCCGGGTGCGGTGGCAATGACACCTCGGGGAAGTTCACCGCCGACAACGTCGAGCCGTTGTCGCTGTATCTGATCAGCTTGTCGGCCACTTCCGAGCCGATGTTCTCCTGTGCTTCCGCCGTGCTGCCACCGATGTGCGGCGTCAGGATCACGTTGTCGCAATCGAGCAGCGGCGAAACGAACGGGTCGTCGTTCGACTTCGGTTCTTCGGGATACACGTCGATCGCAGCGCCCAGCAGCCGGTTCGTCTTCAATGCAGCTGCCAGCGCATCGAGGTCCACCACGTCGCCGCGCGACGCATTGATCAGCACGCCGGTCTGCTTCATCAGCGCGATTTCGCGCGCGCCGATCATGTTGCGCGTGGTCGGCAGCGCCGGCACATGCAACGTCACGACGTCGCTCGTCGACAGCAGATCGTCCAGTGAATCGACTTGTCGTGCGTTACCGAGATTCAGCCGCTTCACAGCGTCGTAGAACTGCACCTGCATGCCGAGCGCCTCGGCCATCACGCCGAGTTGCGAACCGATGTTGCCGTAGCCGATCACGCCGAGCGTCTTGCCGCGAATTTCGAAACTCGCCGCTGCGCTCTTCTGCCACACGCCGCGCTTCAGCAAACCGTGCTTCTCTGGAATACCGCGCAGCAGCAACACCGCTTCCGCCAACACCAACTCGGCGACACTGCGCGTGTTCGAGAACGGCGCGTTGAATACCGGAACGCCGCGCAACATTGCGTCCTTCAACGCGACCTGGTTCGTGCCGATGCAGAAACAACCGACCGCGACCAAGCGGCGCGCTTCGCTGATTGCGGTAGCGGTGAGTTGCGTGCGGCTGCGGATACCGAGCATGTGCACGTCGGCCAAGGCATGCGCCAGTTCGTCGCCCTGCAAGGCGCCGGATACGCGCTCGATATTCTCGTATCCCGCCGCGTGAAAGCTCTCGATCGCGGACGCGTGTACGCCCTCGAGCAGCAGAATCTTGATCCTCTCTTTGCCGAACGACGTCTGGCTCATCTGCCTTACCTCTGCAGGGTGCCCGCGAAAAAGGCGCCTATACTAGCGCCTCCGTAGTCGTCCTCAATCGAACATGATCGATGCACTGAATGAATTGCTTTCACCGAAGCGGGTGCGCACCGATGCCGAGGCGCTGGCGACGTGGGGTCGCGACTGGACGCGCAGCTTCAGCGTCGCGCCGTCGGCCATCGTTTTCCCCGAGAGCGTCAACGAAGTAGTGGCGCTCGTGCAGGCGGCGAACGAACACCGTTGGTCGCTGGTGCCTTCAGGCGGCCGAACGGGATTGTCGGGCGGCGCGGTCGCTTCGAACGGCGAGATCGTCGTGTCGTTCGACCGGATGAACCGCATTCTCGATTTCAACGAAGCGGACCGCATCGTGCGTTGTCAGGCGGGTGTCGTCACCGAAGCGCTGCAGGAATATGCGGTGGAACGCGGCCTGTTCTATCCGGTCGATTTCGCGTCTTCCGGTTCGAGCCAGATCGGCGGCAACATTTCGACGAACGCCGGCGGCATCCGCGTGATCCGGCATGGTCTGACGCGCGACTGGGTTGCCGGATTGAAAGTGGTCACCGGAACGGGCGCGGTGCTCGATCTGAATCACGGCCTCGTCAAGAACGCGACGGGCTACGACTTGCGCCATCTGTTCATCGGCTCGGAAGGCACGCTCGGCTTCATCGTCGAAGCGCAGATGCGCCTCGCGAAAACACCGCCGCCGCAGATGGTGATGGTGCTCGGCGTCGAGCACTTCCCCGACATTCTGAAAGTGTTAGCGCGTTTCCAGAGCGCGCTGACACTGTCCGCCTTCGAATTCTTCTCCGAACTCGCGCTGCAGAAAGTCGCCGCTCACCGCAAGTTGCGCAGGCCGTTTGAACAAGCCGCGGCGTTCTACGCGCTGCTCGAATTCGACGGTGAGATGCTCGACGTCGCGCTGCGTACCTTCGAAGCGTGTGTATCCGACGGATGGGTCGGCGACGGTGTCGTCAGCCAGAGCGACGCGCAAGCAGCAGAGTTGTGGCAACTGCGCGAGGGCATCTCCGAGAGCATCTCGCCGTACACACCGTACAAGAACGATGTCTCCGTGCGCATCTCGGCGATGCCGGAATTCCTGACTCAGGTCGATCGCATCGTTGCCGATGCCTATCCCGATTTCGAAGTGTGCTGGTATGGCCATATCGGCGACGGCAACCTGCACCTGAACATCCTCAAACCCGCAACGCTGTCGATCGACGATTTCTTTGCGAAGTGTCACCACATCAGCCCGCGCCTCTTCGAAGTCGTGGCCTTTCACGACGGCAGCATCTCGGCCGAACACGGCGTCGGGTTACTGAAACGCGATTTTCTGGGCTACAGCCGCAGCGCCGACGAAATCGCTGCAATGCGCGCACTGAAATCGGTCTTCGATCCGAATGGTGTAATGAATCCGGGGAAACTGCTCGCGCTGTAGACAGGACGACTTCGATCGGGGTCGAGCGACGGCGGGTCGGTGTGCCGGACACGCTCAAGCCATCCCTGGGCGCTCTTCCTTG
>JANLUG010000763.1:0-2560 GCA_031363335.1 Gammaproteobacteria bacterium | reverse complement strand
ACGTTGGGCGGATTTCTCGCCGACCGGTGGGGTCGCCGCGACATGCGCTGGTACCTCTGGATCGTCGCGGTCGCGCTGATCGTCGCGTTGCCGTTCTCGATCGCCGCCTTTCTCGCGCCATCGCCCACACTGGCGCTGCTGTTGTGCTCCGTGGTGAACATCTGGGCGGCGCTGCACTACTACATCGCAGGCAAGTATCTAGAGAACGATCTGGAGAAAGTCTGACGGTGCGATAATGCAGCGACTTCCTAGCGGTAGCCGAACGCACGTCATGGTCGCAACGAATCTGCAATCCGAAGTCGAGAGCTTCCATCGCGACGGCTATCTCGTCGTTCGTGGGTTAGCGGGCGCCCAGGAGTGCGCCGCGTTGCGGTCGCTTGCGGCCACTATGCTCGACCCGTTGCAGGGACCGGTCGAGTTCGAAGCCGACGTCGGCTATCCGGGCGCGCCGAAATCCAAACTCGATACGGGCGGCTCGACGCCGCGGCGGCTGCTGCACGCGTATTCGCGCGATCCACTGTTGCGTGCGTGGGCGCGCGACCCGCGGGTCGGCCACCGCCTCGAGGCCTTCTTCGGCGGCCGCGCGCCGTTTGTTTCGCAATGCCACCACAACTGCATCATGACGAAGCAGCCCCGCTATTCGAGCCTCACGTCGTGGCATCAGGACATCCGCTACTGGTCGTTTCAGCGCGCCGATCTCGTCTCCACGTGGCTCGCGCTCGGCCCTGAACGAAAGGCCAATGGCGCGTTGCTGGTGATCCCGGCCAGCCACAGGTTGCAGGTCGATGCGATGCGCTACGACCAGGCATTGTTCTTGCGTACCGATCTGCCGGAGAACCAGGCGCTGATCCAGCACGCGAAGATGATCGAACTCGATGCCGGCGATATGTTGTTCTTCCACTGCAGGTTGTTTCATGCGGCGGGCCGCAACGAGACCGACGCGATGAAGTGTTCGCTGGTGTTCAGCTATCACGATGCACTCAACCATGCGAATCCGGGTACGCGGTCGGCGGTCTACCCGTCGATTCCCGTACTGGCGCCCGTACTGGTATAGGCGCGACATGGACGATGACGACGAGGTCTTTCGCGCTGCAATGACCGACGTCGCGCGACTGAAAGTGGCGCCGAAGCCGGGCAAGCCGCGCGCGGAACCGACGCTGAGCCAACGCGCTCGGCGCGAGCAGGCCGAATCGGAACGCAGCGCGGCGGTCGACCCCAACTACCTCACGCTGGGGGAGGTCAAACAGCTCGCTCCTCACGAACTCGTCAGCTGGAAGAAGGACGGCGTTCAGGAAGGTGTGTTCAAGAAGCTGCGGCTCGGTCAGTACCCGTTGGAGGGGCGCCTGGATCTACATCGCAAAACGGTGAAGGAAGCGCGCGACGAGTTATTCAACTTCACGCGCATGGCGGTTGCGAATGGGTGGCGCTGCGTACTCGTGAATCACGGCCGCGGCGAACGCAGTCCGACGCCGGCGCGGATCAAGAGTTATGCGATCGCGTGGCTCGCGCAGATGCCGGAAGTGCTTGCGTACCATCATCCCGAACGTCGCTACGGTGGTGCGGGTGCGGTGTACGTGCTGTTGCGGAAATCCGCGGCAAAGCGCGAAGAGAACCGCGAGCGTCACGGCCAGAAGAGTTCCGAGTAAGCCTCGCTCAACGGCACCGATAGACGGTAAACGTCAGCGTGCCTCCCGACGCAGGACCGCGCTGCACGATCGTGTCGCCGCCGATCTGCGCCGCTCGGTTGCGCGCAAGCGTGACCTGCTCGTCACGAATCACTTCGGCATTGCGCGGCAGACCGGCCGCGGTCGTTTGCGTGCTGGCGGCCGCGGTGCCGACTTCCTCGCACGCACCGACTTCGGCCGCCGTCGCTTCGCGAACCTGCTCTCCCTCGGGCGTGGTCTTTACCCACGAGCATCCGGCGAGCGCGATCGTTGCCGTCGTTACGAACGCGAGCATGAGGGCGAAGGTACGTCTCATCACAAAACTCCTTTGTCGAGGTCGAGGCTGCCGCGTGCGAGATTGAGGCGCAGAACGTCGCTTGCGCCTTCGGCCAGCCGCAGCGATCGAACCTGGCGATACAACTGTTCGAGCGGGTGTCCGACCGTCAGCGCTTTTCCGCCGACTAGTTGAATCGCACCGTCCACGACATCGCTGAGCGTTTCGGTGGCGTACACCTTGCACGCGATCCCCTCATTGACGATGTTCGCCCCGGATTCGCCGAGGCGTGCCGTGCGATACAGCATGCTGCGCGCGGCGAACGTGCGAATCCTTAGATCTGCGTAGCGCAGCCGCACGCCTTCGCGCGCGCCGAGCGGTTCGCCGGAATGATGCGGCGCCTTCAGGTGGTGCGTCGTGAACTCGATCGCCCAACGAGCGAGCCCAACCGCTTCAGCCGCGATCGCCAGGCGCGTGTCGCCGATCTGGCGCATCGCGCGCGGCAACCCTTCGCCGGCGCGGCCGACGATGTGAGCCTCCGGTACGAGCGCCGCGTCGAACCGAAAAGCCGCATGGTGGCTGCCGTCGAGCGAGTCGAATCGGCGCTCGACGACGACGCCCG
>JANLUG010000755.1:0-4453 GCA_031363335.1 Gammaproteobacteria bacterium | reverse complement strand
CGATCGTTCTCGCCGACGCATTGCGCGGTGATCGAGGGATCGGTTCCGACCTCCGGCACGCGCCGGTTGCTTCGCTTCGACACGATCATCATCAACTACGGCACCCTCGACCTTCACATCGGCGACCCGACCAACCCGACGCCTCCCCTCTCGCCGAGCGACTTCGTCTACAGCCCTTGCCACGGCCACTTCCACTTCTCGGGCTGGGCCGACTACGAACTCTTGGACGGGACGAACCAACTCGTCGCCTTCGGCCACAAGCAGGCGTTCTGCCTCGAGGACACGCTGCCCTACACCGGCGCGCCCACCCAAGGCTACGACTGCTCCAACCAGGGGATCTCCTCGGGCTGGGGCGACGACTACGACAAGCGCCTCGATGGACAGTGGGTCGACGTCACGGGGGTGCCCGAGGGCGACTACACCCTGCGCGTGACGATCAACGCGGCGAACAAGATCCCCGAGTTCTCCGACTTCCAGCCGAACACGGTGACGGTGCCCGTGCACGTCCCGAACCCGAACCTCCCCCCGTAGGCACGATCCCCGCGGGCCGCTCTGAGGGGATTTGAGGTCCCCGGCCCCCTCCATGCGAATCTCGCCGAGCACGTCGGTTGAAACGCTGTAGTTCCACTGTGTTCCCGGCGAGAACTGCAGCGGAATGCGCGCGAGATCGTCGACCATGCCGGCAAGCGTCGAACCCGGCGCGCCGCCGCCGATCTTCGCGGCGCGATACATCGCATCCACCGGATGCGTGCCGAGGAATCCGTACGTGAGGCCGGAGCAGTGTGTGAGCAGATCTTTCACGATCATCGGCCGATCGGGCGCGCGCACCTGATACGACTTTTCGTCGCCGCCGGCAAACACCTTCAGGTCGCGCCATTGCGGAATGTACTTCGCGACCGGGTCGTCCAGTTGGAACGCGCCTTTTTCGTACAACATCATCAACGCGACGCTGGTGATCGGTTTGCTCATCGAATAGATGCGGAACACCGTGTCGCGCGAGATGGCGGTGCCGCGTTCGACGTCGCGCTTGCCGTACGACAGGAAGTGCGCTTCTTCGCCGTAGCGCGAGACGAGGCACAGATAGCCGGGCAACCGGCCGTCGTCGACGTAGGATTTGACGAACGCCTGAATGTTGCCGAGTTTTTCGTTCGAGAAGCCGAGCGTCATGGCTGATCCCCTGTGCGTAAGCGAGCCGCGCCGAACAGCAGTATCGCGATGAACACGATCTCCGCGACGAACGCCACCACTGCCGGCATCGGCGCGCCGTCGAACGCGAAACCGATCACGCGGCCGAAGGCAACCGCGCCGACGATCGATGCGGCTGCGTAGAGCCAGTGACTCGCGCTGCGCCAGAGACCCAGCGCGGCGAACGTGCCGACCGCGACGAACATGCCGCCGAGATCCCCGCGTAGCGTCGATACACCCGCCAAACCCGACGGCACGATGGCGAACTCGACCGCCATGGCGTCAGGCATGAAGTAGAGCCGCAGACCCCATACCAGAAAGAACGCGGCGACGAGGCCGACCAGGATTTTCGCAAGCAATGTCATCTAGATGATCCTCACATGCCGAGCCAACGGAAAAAGCCGGTGATGCCGTCAAGGCGCCCCGGCGTGGGCGCGCTGCGTCGGGCTCATCAGGCGATCGATGTAGGCAATCGCAACCGCCGAGCCGACGAAGGTCAGATGGATCACCACCTGCCAGTGCATGGTCTTCACGTCGAGGTTCGACGCATTGATGAATGTCTTCAGCAGGTGGATCGACGAGATGCCGATAATGGCGGTGGCGAGCTTCACCTTGAGCACGTTCGCATTCACGTGCGACAACCATTCCGGCTCGTCGCGGTGGCCTTCGAGATCGAGCCGCGATACGAACGTTTCGTAGCCGCCGATGATCACCATGATCAGCAGGTTCGAGATCATCACGACGTCGATGAGGCCGAGTACCGACAGCATGATGGTCGTTTCGGTGAACGACTGAACGTCCACGATCAGATGCCACAGCTCGCGCATGAACTGAACGACGTACATGCCTTGCGCGACGATCAAACCGAGGTACAGCGGAACCTGCAGCCAGCGACTGCCGAACAACAGCCACGGGAGTGGCCGGAGCGGGCGGATCATCTGGTTCGTTGCGTCAATCATGCGGCGAGTCCTGTGTGATGAGCCCGGATTAGACAGGGATCGCAGCCAATGTGAAAGCCGCCGCTCAGCGCTCGCGCGTATTGATTTCCTCGATCAAGCGCGTGCGTTGCGTCGCGATGTTGTCGACCGGATGGCGGCGGAAGCTACCGACTTCATCTGCTGAATACGGTTCGAAGTCTGCGGTCAGTGTTGCGGCGCTGAATGCGGGCACCATCCAGTTCAGCAGCGCGGCCAACGCTGCATCGTCGATCGGCGCGTTGCGTGAACCGGGCACTTGCACGAGATAGCGGCGCCCGCCGGGCTCGCTCAGCATGAGTCCGAGCTCGCCACGCAAATCAGGCACGTGGCCGGGACTGCCGCGACCGTTGTCGCCGTGGCAGCCCTGACAATTGATCATGTAGTCGATCTGCGCGTCTGCGTTGCTGCCGGCGCTCCCGATCAGCAACGCGAACGCGCACCAGCGTTCTACCACTTGTATCCGACGGTCATGCCGGCCCATCGGGGGCTGCCGTAACCGAGTTGGTTTAAGCCGAACGCGTTGGTGAAGTCGAAGCTGTACTGCAGATACTCCTCGTCGAACACGTTGTTCACCCAGCCCGTCACCGTCCACTTGTCGTCCGGCGAGTTGTAGATGAGCCGCGCGTTCCAGATGGAGTAGTTGTCGCTCTTCGAGATCGGGTAGTTCTGGATGTCGAAGTACGTTTCCGACTGGTAGAAGCCGTCCCACTGCGCGGTGACGTTGGCGCCCTGCGGCAGCGGGAACGAATACCGCAGGATGGTGTTGAACTGCCATTCAGGCGCCAACACCATCCGGCGATCGCGAATGCGGTCGGTGTAGCTCGGGATGTCCTGCGCTTCGGCTTCGTGGATCCAGCTGCCGCCGAACGACGCCTCGAATCGATCGGTAGGCGACACCGTGATCTCGACTTCGCCGCCGTTCACCGTCGCATCGGTATTGAAGATCAGCTGCCCGAGGTTCTGGAACGCGAAGGCCTGAAAGTTCGTGTAGTCGTAGTAATACGCCGCCACGTTGAACCGCATAAGGCCGTCGAGCAGTGTGCTCTTCAAACCCATCTCGTACGCCGTCAGCGTTTCCTGATTGAACGGCACCTGTTGCGGCGTGACGTTGTTGAAGATGAGGTTGCTGTCGAGCAGGCCGGTGTTGAAGCCGGCCGATTTTGCACCGCGCGATACATACGCGTACGCGAGTACATCGTCCTTCACGTGCCAGTCGACTTCGACTTTGCCGGTGACGTTGTCGCTGTCGTTCTGCGTCAGGTTGCCGACGGTGGGTTTGGTAAAGTCCATGTAGATGTTGTTCGGCAAGCCGACGCTCACTGGAAAACCGGCGAGGTCCTGCGCGAAGAAGCCGAGGCTGCGTTTTTCATCGGTGTAGCGCAGGCCGCCGATCAATGTGAACTTGTCGCTGAGGTCGTATTCGATCTGACCGAACGTCGCCCACGACTCGGTGTCCTGGTGGTAGTTGCCGTTGTAGTAAATCGTCCACGAGGTGTCGGGCGGCGGACACGGGCCGCCGCGGCACAGCGGCGCGGTCGGGGTGGTTGCGAATGCGCCGAGGTCGACGATGCCGCCGACGTTGCTGTTGAAGTAGAAGACGCCCGCCACCCAGTTCATCCGATCAGTAGACCCCGCGAGCCGGAATTCCTGCGTCCACTGGTCGATGTCGGAATCGAATGTCGGCACGAGTCCCGGCGTGGGACCGACGTCGGTGTCTTCGCCGAAGAGCCGCGTGTAGTGGTCCCACGACGTGATCGATGTCAGCTCGAGGTTCGGGTTGATGTTCCAGTTGAAGCGCCCGCTGTAGCCGTAGTTTTCGATCTTCAACGGGCCATCGCGATCGTAGTCGCCGGCCCACGGATCTTTGTCGGTATCGCGATAGCCGAACACGTCGTTGCCGGGGCCGGTTTCCCAGAAGTCCACATCCGCCGGCAATGCGATGTTGACGTCGCCGAACTCGCCGGCGCCCGATTGGGTGGACTGGTGTTGCCACGAACCGTCGCGGTTGTCGCTGCGGAAACCGTGCGCCTTGACGAGCAGGTAGAGGTCGTCGGTGATGTCGAAGGCGACCTGGAGGCGGCCCGCCTTGTTGTCTGCATCGTTCGGGTTATTGATCCCTTGAACGCGATTGTCGACATAGCCGTCGTATTGATCCTGTGCGATCGAGAGCCGCGCGGCGATGCGATCCGTAATGGGTACGTTCACGGCCAGCTCGGATTTGATCTGTCCGTTTTCGCCCAGCGTGAGGTCGCCGTAGCCGCCGAATTCCTTGCCCGGCGCGACGCTGACGA
>JANLUG010000716.1:0-2258 GCA_031363335.1 Gammaproteobacteria bacterium | reverse complement strand
GGTCCGGACGACGACAGTGGCGCATCGGCCACTGACGACACGCCCATTGTGCGCTTCGTCAACAAGATGCTGCTCGATGCGATCAAGATGGGTGCTTCGGACATCCATTTTGAACCCTACGAAAAGACCTACCGCGTACGTTTTAGGACAGACGGCATGCTCCACGAGGTAGCAAAACCTCCTGCGAATCTCGGCACGCGCCTATCGGCCCGCCTCAAGGTGATGTCGGAACTCGACATCTCTGAGCGTCGCATGCCGCAGGACGGTCGGATCAAGATGAAGCTGTCGAAGACGCGCTCCATCGACTTTCGCGTGAACACGCTACCGACGCTGTGGGGCGAAAAGGTCGTTTTGAGGATCCTCGATCCGCAGAACGCCAAATTGGGTGTCGACCAACTCGGATTCGGCGAAGCCGAAAAACAGCGTTTCATGGAAGCGCTGTTCCGGCCGCAAGGCATGATCCTCGTCACAGGCCCAACGGGTAGCGGCAAGACGGTGACGCTCTACACCGGACTTAATATTCTGAACAGCGCTGAGCGCAATATCGCGACCGCCGAAGATCCCGTCGAGATCAACCTCGAAGGCATCAACCAGGTGCAGGTGAACCATAGGGTCGGGCTGACGTTCTCATTAGCGTTGCGCGCGTTTCTGCGGCAGGACCCCGACGTCGTGATGGTGGGCGAAATTCGCGACCTCGACACCGCCGAGATCGCGGTTAAGGCATCGCAGACCGGACACATGGTCCTTTCGACACTCCACACAAACTCGGCGGCCGAGACGCTGACGCGGCTTCGCAACATCGGCGTGCCGGCGTTCAACCTCGCGACGTCCGTTAGCCTCATCATCGCGCAGCGCCTGGGGCGACGGCTTTGCACGGTCTGCAAGACCACCATCGATGTCCCGCACGACACTCTGATCGCCGAGGGCTTCACGGAGGAAGACATCAAGAAGGGCTTCCAGGTCTTCGTCCCGAACGCAAAGGGCTGCGAGAAGTGCCGAGAAGGATATAAGGGCCGTGTCGGAATATATGAAGTGGTTAAAATTACGCCAGAGATGTCTCGACTTATCATGGCGGACGGAAACAGCATCGAATTGGCCCGGCAGGCTCGCGAGCATGGCTATCCGGACTTGCGCCGAGATGGCCTGATCAAGGTCATGCAGGGGGTTACGAGTCTGGCCGAAGTCAACAGCGTGACCACAGGGCATTAACCCGTCCAGGTGATATATGGCAGCAAGCGCATTATTCGTTTGGGAAGGAACTGATAAGCAGGGACGCCGCGCAAAAGGCGAAATTGCCAGTTCCAATCCTGCCATCGCCAAGGCAGAACTGCGCAAGCAGGGCATCAATGCGACGCGAGTCCGCAAGAAAGGCGCCGGACTCAGTTTCAACAGCGGCAAGAGCATCAACTCGGCGGACATATCCCTGTTCACGCGCCAAATGGCGACGATGATGCGCGCCGGCGTCCCTCTCGTGCAGTCGTTTGAGATCGTCGCCGATGGCGTCGACAAACCGAAGCTTCGCGACCTCGTCCTGCAGATTCGCTCCGACGTCTCCGCGGGTAATACATTCGCGTCGGCTTTGCGGAAACACCCCATATTCTTCGACGATCTGTTCTGCAACCTCGTTGATGCGGGTGAACAGTCAGGCTCGCTCGAAACGATGCTGGACCGGATCGCGTCGTACAAAGAGAAGACCGAGAGTCTCAAGGCGAAAGTGCGTAAGGCGATGACCTACCCGATCGCCGTCGTGGTGGTCGCGGTCATCGTATCCGGCATCCTGCTGATCAAAGTGGTGCCGCAATTCCAGGTGGTGTTCGCCGGTTTCGGCGCAGAACTGCCGGCGTTCACCATGTTCGTCATCCACATCTCGGAATTGGTTCAGGCGTACTGGATCCTGTTCCTGCTCGCCATTGCAGGTGCCATCGCCGGATTCACCGTCGCGCGCCGGCGTTCGAAGCCGCTTCGGGACACCATCGACCGCATCGCATTGAAGCTCCCCGTCGTCGGCAACATCATCGAGAAATCGGCCGTCGCACGATTCGCGCGAACACTCTCGACCACATTCGCAGCGGGTGTCCCGTTGGTCGATGCATTGAATTCCGTAGCCGGCGCGACAGGCAATTCGGTGTTCGTCAATGCGGTATACCGGGTCCGCGACGACGTATCGACCGGCCAGCAACTGAACTTTTCGATGCGCAGCACCGGCGTGTTCCCGAACATGGTGATCCAGATGGTAGCCATCGGAGAGGAATCCGGAG
>JANLUG010000703.1:0-2056 GCA_031363335.1 Gammaproteobacteria bacterium | reverse complement strand
CAACCGCCCGGCAACGACACTTCGGCCTGACCGTGACGCGCAAGCAACGGCCCCAACACGGTAAATGAGGCGCAAGACCGGTGGATCAGCACCTGAAGGGGCTGAGCGCAATGGGCGCGGAGATTCGTGTCGAAGATGGCTACGTGATCGCGAAGGTGAAGGGTCGTTTGACCGGCACACACATCCTGATGGACATCACTACCGTCGGTGGCACTGAGAATCTGATGATGGCCGCGACGCTCGCGCGCGGTACAACGGTGCTCGAGAACGCCGCGCGCGAGCCGGAGATCGTCGACCTCGCGGAGTGCCTCATCGCAATGGGTGCGCGCATCGAAGGGCACGGCACCGCCACCATCGTCATCGAAGGTGTCGATGAACTGCACGGGTGTCAGCACCGGGTGATGCCCGATCGCGTAGAAACCGGAACCTATCTGATTGCGGCGGCGGCCACCGGCGGACGCGTCCGCCTGAAGGATACGCGGCCCGAGACGCTCGAATCGGTTTTGATCAAGCTCGATGAAGCAGGTGCGACGTTGAGCCAGGGCAAAGACTGGCTGGAACTCGACATGAAAGGCGCGCGACCGCGCGCGGTGGATATACGTACCGCCCCCTATCCGGCGTTTCCGACGGATATGCAGGCGCAGTTCCTGGCGATGAACGCGATTGCTGAAGGTACCAGCCGGGTGACGGAGACGATCTTCGAAAACCGGTTCATGCACGTCCCGGAGATCAATCGCCTCGGTGCAAAGATCGTGCTGGACGGAAACACCACTGCGATCATCACCGGCGTTGAGCGATTGAAAGGCGCACCGGTGATGGCGACCGATCTGCGCGCGTCGTTCAGTCTCGTCGTTGCCGGACTCGTGGCGGAAGGGGAGACGTTGGTCGACCGCATCTATCACATCGATCGCGGCTACGAGTGTATCGAGGAGAAACTCACGCAACTCGGCGCGCGCGTCCAACGCCTGTCGGGTCGGTGATTGGTCCGCCCGATGAAAAAGCCGTCGAACAGAAAGCCGCTGACGATCGCGTTGAACCGCGGACGAATACTCGACGAGTGTCTGCCGATGCTGGCGGAAGCGGGAATTGAGCCTGTCGAGAAGATCGACGGCAGCCGCAAACTGGTCTTCGAAACGCATACCGGCGAACGTCTGGTAGTGGTGCGCGGCGCCGATGTGCCCACCTATGTGGAGTACGGCGCTGCGGATCTCGGCATCACCGGAAAGGACACGCTGCTCGAGTACGGCGGCGCGGGGTTCTACGAGCGCCTCGATTTGAA
Organism: Gammaproteobacteria bacterium; assembly: GCA_031363335.1. GTDB lineage: Bacteria > Pseudomonadota > Gammaproteobacteria > Pseudomonadales > Azotimanducaceae > DATJGR01. The sequence continues at coordinate 777 of JANLUG010000703.1, read as the reverse complement.
GATCGCGTGCTGTCGGATAATGACGGCGGCTCCGAAGGGTCAGTCGCTCGGCAGCGGTCCGCTGCGTGTAGCGACGAAGTTCGTCAATATCGCAAAGCGATACTTCGCCGAGCAGGGACGGCAGGCCGAGGTCATCGGGCTTTCGGGTGCGATGGAAATCGCGCCGCTCATGGGACTTGCCGATTGTATCGTCGACATCGTCGACACCGGCAGCACGCTGCTTGCGAACGGGCTGGAAGCACGCGACGTGATTGCAAACGTGAGCGCCAGAGTGATCGTCAATCGCGCGTCGCTGAAGATGCGGTTCGATGAGATCGAAGCGTTGTTGCAGCGATTGGAAGGCGTGATCGCATCGCGGGCGTCCCGTGGCTGATCTCGTTCGCCGCCTTTCGAGCGTCGATCCGGATTTCGATGCAGCGCTCGCGGCGCTCACTGCGTGGGATGTATCGGAAGACGATGCGGTGACGCACGCGGCGCGCGACATCATTGCCGCCGTCCGCACTCGCGGCGACTCGGCGCTGCTGGAGTACACGCAACGATTCGACCGGGTGACCTGCGGCAGCGTTGCCGAACTCGAACTCGATGCCGGCGAACTCGCCGCATGTGCACAAGCGTTGCCCGAAGCGGAACGCTTGGCGCTGCAACAGGCGGCGCAGCGCATTCGCACATTCCACGAAGCGCAACGTCAGGACGGCTTCGAAATCACAGACGCGCTCGGCAATAGGCTCGGCAATCGCGTGACACCGATCGATCGGGTCGGCATCTACGTACCCGGCG
>JANLUG010000660.1:0-1859 GCA_031363335.1 Gammaproteobacteria bacterium | reverse complement strand
CCGGCATTGTTGACCAATATCAAAGGAACGATGCCTTCGGATTTGAGGCGTTCGATGAGCGAATCGACAGAGTTCGCATCGTCCACGCGTGCGATATACCCTCTTCCATCGATGCTGACTTCCCGGAGGTGGGCCTCGATCGATTCGGCGCCTTGCTCGGTTGTTGCCGTGCCGATGACGAACAGGCCGTCGCGACCCAACCGTTCCAGAATGGCGCGGCCGATGCCCCGGCTGGCGCCGGTCACCAACGCGGTCTTGCGCTCGGTTTCAGCCACGACCAACCTCGGCGAGGGCAGCGTCGAACGAGTCGACGGTGCCGAGCGCGAATGTCGGCGTCGATCGGTCGATCCGCTTGATCAATCCGCCCAGGACCTTGCCGGGACCGCATTCCACCAACGTCGTCGCACCCTGCGCGATCATCGCTTCGACACACTGCGTCCAGCGCACCGGCTTCGAAAGTTGCGCAACCAGATTGGCGCGGATTCGTTCAGGGTCACTGCTCGACGACGCGTCGACGTTCTGAATCACCGGAAGGCGCGGTGCGGATACCCGGGTGGCTGTCAGTACCTCGGCAAACTCCGCCGCTGCTGGCGTCATGAGTGCACAATGCGACGGGACGCTCACTGCGAGTTTGATCGCGCGTTTTGCGCCAGCCGCGAGGCAACGCTCGATTGCAGCATCGACCGCGCTCGCGGTTCCCGCAATCACGATCTGCCCCGGTGCATTGATGTTCGCCGGCGACACGATGCCGTCGGCTGAGGCGCAACACTGGGCGACCTCGGGTTCTTCGAGTCCGAGAATCGCGGCCATTGCTCCGGCGCCGGGCGGAACGGCGGCTTGCATGAGCCGGCCACGCATCTGCACGAGGCGAACCGCATCGGCAAACTCGATCGCATCCGCTGCTACGAGTGCGGAATATTCGCCAAGACTATGTCCCGACAGGACGGTTGGTGCGTTGCCGCCGCGCTCTCTCCAGCAGCGCCAGAGCGCGACGCTCGCAGTCAGCAGCACCGGCTGTGTGATCTCCGTTCGGCCGAGCTCGCCTTCGGGTCCTTCGAGCGCAAGCGTGCGCAGCGCAACGCCGATCGCGTCTTCTGCCTCTGCAAAACACGAACGCACGATCGCGTCGCGCTCCAGGAAATCGCGCAGCATGCCGACTTCCTGCGAACCCTGACCCGGAAAAACGAAGCCGACGGTCATGTGCTCGCGCCTACGCTCGTGCTACGGAACGAGTCGGGTTGGATCGGAGTGGAGACGGTGCGAGTGCGCCGTCGCTGCGTCACAGATCGAGAACTTTCTTGCCGCGATAGAAGCCGTCGGCGGTCACGTGGTGACGGCGATGTGTTTCGCCGGTCGTCGGATCGATCGACAACGTCGGTTTGCTCAACGCGTCGTGGGAGCGCCGTTGGTCACGTCGTGCTCGACTCTTTCTATTCTGCTGTACCGCCATGGCTCAATGCTCCACTCGTCGTCAATTGCCTCGATTCTTCAACTCTGCCAGCACACCGAACGGATTCGGTCGCGCAGGTTCCTTCTCATCCGATCCCGTGACATCGCCAACGGGGAAACTCAATTCAGGTCGATTCGGACACACATCGTACGCATCGCATACCTGGTTCGGTAAGCCGAGCAGCAGGTCATCTTCGATCAAGTCGACGATCGAGACTTCGTCGTCACCCAACACGAACGGATCGAGCGTTTCCGCCAACTCCGCGGCCTGCTCGTCCGACCGCACGATGCACAGGTCAATCGTCACATCGAGATTCCGCACCGTCGGCTCGAGACAACGCTGACAGCGCAGTGTTGGCGCGAGCGTCGCACGTCCCTGTACCCGCGAACGTCCTTCGCTATCGCGCGTG
>JANLUG010000654.1:0-1478 GCA_031363335.1 Gammaproteobacteria bacterium | reverse complement strand
GATGGCGCATGGGAGAGCGCCCTGGGACGGCTTGAGCGTGTCCAGCGCAACAAGCCTCCACCTCCACCGGGATTCAACGCGCCCCCATCCGCCGCATCAGTCCTTCCTGCGACGCCGATGCAACGAGCCGCCCGTCGAGATCGAAGAATTCCGCATGGTTCATGCCGCGTGCGCCGCTTGCGGAACTCGTGCGTTTGACGATGAGCAGCCAGTCGTCGATGCGGAAGTCGCGGTGGATCCATAGCGCGTGGTCGAGGCTCGCCATCTGGATTTCGGTGCGTGGCACGGAGTCGATGTGCGGCAACGTCGCGGTGGACACCATGCCCATGTCGGACGCGTAGGCGAGCAGACAGAACCGCAGTGCCGGATCCTCGCTCGGCACGGGGGCGCGAAACCGCACCCACACCGGATTCCAGAACTGCTCGCGCGCGGCGCGCGGCTGGTCCTGCGGGAATACCGAGCGCGTTTCGAACGGTCGCGGATGTTGCGCCCACGTGCTGATCTGCGGATTCGTCTTCGCCTCGCGGCGCGCGCGCGTGACGTCTTCCTCGAGCGCATCGGGGCGCGGCACATTCGGCATCGCGATTTCGTGGCTCAGGCCGGATTCGTCGATCTGAAACGACGCGTCCATGTTGAAGATCGCATCGCCGTTCTGCACCGCGACGACGCGCCGCGTCGTGAAGCTGGAGCCGTCGCGGATGCGTTCCACTTCGTACAACACCGGCCGCTCCGGTTCGCCCGCGCGCATGAAGTAGCCGTGTAGTGAATGGGGTCTGCGACCTTCGACCGTGCTCGATGCGGCTCGCAACGCCTGCGCGAGCACCTGACCGCCGAACAGCCGGCCAAGACGATCCTCGTTCGCGCCGCGAAACAGATTCAGTTCGATCGGTTCGAGCGCGAGGATCTCGAGTAGCCGCGCGGCTTCCTCGCTGACCGGTGCACCGGCCTTGTCTTTCATCGTGTCGTCACCTCACGGCGCGGTATAGTCTCGCGCCTGCATTTCCGCTGATTGTATTTCCGCCGATTGAAGGAGAACGATGATGACCCGCAGCCGAGAAGTCCAGTTGAAGCGTCGGCCCGTGGGTCTGCCGCAGCCCGACGATTTTCAGATCGTCGACGTCGACATCGGCGCGCCCGGCGCGGGCGAAGTGCTGGTGAAGAACGTCTGCATGAGCGTCGACCCGTACATGCGCGGTCGTATGGTCGACCGTAAATCGTACGTACCACCGTTCCAGCTGGGGGCAACGATGAACGGCGGCGCGATCGGTCGCGTCATCGAATCGAAGCATGCTGAATTCAAAGCCGGCGATCACGTCGAGAGCAATTTCGGCTGGCGCGAAGCGTTTGTCGCAAAGGGCGACGTGCTGTCGCCGGTCGGCAAACTGGTGGCGCCTGCATCGGCATATCTCGGCGCGCTGGGCATGCCGGGAATGACCGCGTACGTCGGACTACTCGAAGTGGGCGCGCTGAAAGAAGGC
>JANLUG010000624.1:0-14116 GCA_031363335.1 Gammaproteobacteria bacterium | reverse complement strand
AAGCCTTTCGGCGGATTCCTGAAGGTGACGGTCGCGATGCCGCCCTCGATGACGTGGTCCACTTTGCCCATGACCGCTCCCCGTAATGCGATGTGTTATTGATTCGTGCGTGCGTTCAGCCGATTGGAAGGCAAATCTGCCGGAGGCACTCAGTGATGCACGCCTCCGTCCACCACGAATTCCTGGCCCGTGCAGTATGCCGATTCGTCGCTCGCGAGGAACAACGCCATATAGGCGATGTCGATCGCCTGTCCGACGCGCCCCAGCGGGATGGTGCGCACGGTCCGCGCACGAACGTCGGCATCGGTGAACGCGCGAAGTCCCGCCGTCATCGGCGTTTCGATGATGCCCGGATGAATCGAGTTCACGCGGATGCCGCGGTCGCCCCACTCTGCCGCACCGACCTTGGTGATACCGCGCACCGCCCACTTGGTGCTTCCGTAAGCAGCGCGACCTTTGACGCCTTCCATGCCCGCGACCGATGAGATGTTGACGATCGAGCCGCCTCTGTTCGCAGCGATCATTGCCCTCGAGACCGTGCGCATGCCGAGGAACACGCCGGTCTGATTGATCGCAACGACGCGTTCCCAATCTTCCAGCGTCGTCAATTCGAAGCGTTTGGCCAGGTCGATGCCGGCGTTGTTGATGAGCACGTCAATGCGGCCATGACGTGCGACCACCGCGCCGATTGTCGACTCCCACTCCTGCTCCGAGCGCACGTCGAGGTGCAGGTACTGCGCGCGTTCGAGATCCGCCGCGGTGCGGCGGCCTTCGTCGTCGAGCACGTCGGTGAGAACTACCGTTGCGCCCTCCGCCGCAAACAGGCGGCCTTCTTCGGCGCCCTGTCCCCGCGCTCCACCCGTGATCACGGCAACCTTGCCATCGAGCCGGCCCATGTCTTCTCCTTGAGTGGTTGGTACTGCCGTCAATCGGGCGCGTCGCATTCGGCGCGTGTGCGGTCGAGACTACAGCGCGCATGGGGGCGTCCGGAAGTCGTGCGGGACAGGCTCGAGTCCGCTACCCGTTGCACGGGATCTCGCATACCAGGACACTGCAAGCGCATATGGCTGTTATCCGGATAACCCGCAACCACTCGCTCTCTCGCGCCCACATCCGCGCGCACATTGAAGGGCTGACCGACGAGTTGCAGCGAAAGCTCAACGCGCAATGCCGTTGGGACGGCGACACCGCTCATTTCTCGCGAACCGGCGCCAAAGGCGCGATCCACCTCGACGAGGGTCGGATCGACATCGAGATCACGCTCGGTCTGGCGCTCTCTCCTCTGAAATCACAAGTCGAGAAAACGGTGAATGAGCGACTCGATCGGCTACTTGCTTGATCTCGCGCGATCCATGACCCTGTAGAGACGGTGCCCATTTCGGCGAGGGATCTCGAATGACGACGGACTCAACCGAGCGAGCGACCGACGATGAGTCTCCGTCGCTCGGCGACGATTTCATGGACTTCGTCGGAGCCCTGGTACGGACCCACCATCGCCTGCCGAACGACGGCGATGTCCGCACCGATCGGCGCCAGTCGAAGGCGGCACTGCGCGCGCCTCGACACGAACGCGCGCGGTCGGAATCGCGCGGCAATGAGGACGCCTCGTAAACGCGCATCGCACGTAAATTCATCCAACCGATCGTCGTGCGCTGGGCTTGATCACATTCGTGCCGTCGCTGTCGTTCGTGTCATGATCGATCACTCCTTCTCCATCTACTCGCAATGACGACTTTGCCGAGTTCCGGTAGTGCGATTCCAACAGCCGACGCCGAGCGCCATCTGCTCGCGTGCATCGCAGCCGACGTGGTTGCCGACTACTCGACGCGGCCGCCGGCGCAGCGCCAACTCAGCGCGACCTTTCTCGAAGCGTTGATCTCGGGTACCGATACCAGCCGCCCGGCGCTGCGTGGCGCGTTGCGCATTCGCGGCGCCGAGATCGTCGGCCGCTTGCGACCGTTGCGGCGCGAGCGTGACGGCGTTGCGGCGCTGCTGTTCCGGTCCTGCCACTTCGACGGCCCGGTCGATTTGAGCGGCGGCGATTTTCTGTCGCTGCGGTTCGTCGATTGCACCCTGCCCGCATTCATCGGCGCGAGCCTGACCACGAAGGCCGATCTCGATCTCTCCGGCTCGCGCTTCACTGGCGTTAGCGACTACGAGTGCGAACTCGCGGATGTAGGCACCTGTGCAATTCACCTGAGCAACGCGCGTATCGGCGGGCGATTGGCGGTGAGTTCCACCGCGCAAGCGCGGTCCACCATGCACGGCGTCGTTCGCCTGGACGGTGTGCGTGTGGACGGCGACGTCTGCCTGGACGGCGCGTTCATCGACGGCCGCGGCGACGTCGCGCTCAACGCACGTTCGATGAACGTCGGCGGCAACGTCGATCTCGGCTGGGGCGGCGGCTGTCGGTTCGAGGCGCTCGGCGAAGTGTCGCTCGCCGCGTCGCGCATCGTCGGCGATCTTTTTCTGAGCGGCGCCAAACTCACTAACGCGACCGGCCGCGCGCTGCATTGCGAGGATCTCAGAGTCGAATCCGTATTCCTGGGCGGCGACGGCGACACGCCGTTCGAGGCCACGGGGCGGCTCAACTTCCTCTCGGCAACCATTGGCGGCAGCTTCTTCATGACCAGCGCACGGCTTGCGCCCGGTCCCGACATGAACTTCCTGCGCCGCGGCGGACCTGTGGCAATGAACCTGCAGCAGCTGCGCGTTTCCAACACACTCATCATGACGAACATCGGCGCGCTCGACCCGGATGGGCCGCCGCCGTCGCGCAACACCCCGGCAAAGCCGGTCGAAGGTTGGGTGCTGCTGAACGGCGCGCAGATCAACGGCATCATCGACAATCTCGACAGCGGCTGGCCGGCGCACGGTTACCTCGAGCTGGAAGGCGCCACCTACGAGCGCCTCGGTACGGCTGTTGGGCGAGAGCTCGTCGCGGGCCGCGTCGCGTGGTTACGTCGGCAATTTCCGAACGGACGGCCCACCGCCGAGACATTCAGGCCACAGCCCTACGAGGAACTGAGCCGCGTGTTGCGCCGCCACGGTCAAGCGCAGGAAGCAGACGCCATCGCCGTGGAGAAGATCCGCATGCGGCTCGCGTCGCGTATCGATCGTCCGTGGGCGCGGGTCATGCCGAACCTGCTCATGCTCGTCAGCCACCACGGCTACTCCAGCGGCCGGGCAATGATGTCTTTTGTGATCTTCGTGATGCTCGGTGCGTTGATGTATTCCGTCGCATTGTGGGGGTTCGAGCAGCCTTTCCTGCCGTTCGAGACACCGCCCGAAGCGGTGGAGTACGTATTGCCGTTCGATCTCGCCCGCGTGGCGACCGACCGGGGATGCCCGGGATTGAACGTGTTCGAGTACGCGCTCGACGTCGCACTGCCGCTCATCAATCTGGGTCAGGACACGTATTGCCGCTTTGCACCCGAAGGCTCTTGGCGTTGGGTGTGGTCGTTGCTGCACAGTGTCTATGTGCTGGTGGGCACCGCGTTATCGGCGGTGGTGGTGCTCACGCTGACGGGCGTGCTGAGGCGGGATTAACGACGGCGCGGTTGCGGGTAGCGGCCGTCAGCCGCGCGGATAGATGCTCACCTGTGGTTCGATTTCCCAGCGCGGCACCGCCACCGCCATCGCGTGGCCGCAGTCGGCACAGTTCACGAGCACCGTGTAGTCGTTCGCGTCGAAGCTGCTGAAATCGCCGCGGAACGTGCGCATGCCATTGCAGCTTGGACAGTGTTTTCGATGTTCGAGCATGTTGGCTCCAGTACAACGCCTCCTCCAATAGATGGGGCGCCGCAACCAACATTCAAGGAGCGCGACGGGCGGACTGAGAATCGAGGCTATGCGGCAACTTCGACGTAGCACAAAGACGTTGTCGAGCGCGGCGCCTGTTCGCCTCGTCGGCGTACGCCCAAACAGCTTTCGTGTGCACGCTGATGCCCCATGGCCTGCGCGATGAAAGTCGCCGCTACTTCGAAGCCGCTAACGCCGTGCGCTTCCTATTGCTCGGGGAACAATCCGGGCAACCATCGACCGGCGAGCGCCGCTGGGAATGCAATCCGCAACGGCGCGCGCGAACTCTCGGCAGTCAACGCGCCGGCGTCCTGCAACGCCGCGACGATGCGCCGCGCCTGACGGTCGCCGGTGCCCACGACATCGGGCACATCACCGCGCGGCAACTCGCCTCGATAAAGCACCGCTTCCAGTACGTTACCTGCCTGCGGCGGCAGGCTGTCGGTGCGGACTGCTTCCTCCACCCATAGCCTGATGCGTTCCCGCAACTTGTTGGGTTGCACGAGACCTTGCATGAAGGTCACCTGGTCGATACAGGTTTGCAGGAAGAAGCGTGTGAACTCAGCAAGCGCCTCTTCACTGCGGCTTCCACGGCCATCGAGGTCGCCGCGTCTCGGCTGGTCGCATGCCATCAGGTGGCTTTTGTATGCGACTTCCTGACGAGCAAGTCCGCGCGCGATCGACCAGATGCCGCCGGTGTCGAGAGCGTCGCGCAGCATCGCATAGGACATGAGGCGCGCTACACGTCCGTTGCCATCGAGGAATGGATGGATCCAGAGTAGGCGGTGATGAGCCGCAGCCGCGCAGAGTATCGTCTCGGCTTTGCCGAGCTTGCTGTAGACCTGTTCAAAGCGTTCCATAAAACGCGGTAGCGCGCCGGGACTGATCGCGACATGTTCGCCAACAGCGACGCCGCGCCGACGCAGCCCCCCCGGCTCTAGACGGACGCGTTCTCCAGAGTCCGGTTCCTCGACCCAGCGCAACTCATCCGGCAACAGCTCAACGAAGCGTTTGTGGATTTCGCAGACAGCCGCCTGAGTGGCTGCGCCGCCCGCGAGCGCACCCTCGTCGATCCACTTCTGCACAGTTACGTGTGCGCGCGCCTCAAGCTGCAAGTCCCGTTTACCCGGATCGTTGCTGTAGTCATTGCGCATGGCCCGCTCGATATCGACCGGGTGGGTGTGATGGCCCTCGATCAGATTCGAGTAGTAGCAGTTCATGCTGCGCACCAGATCGGCGAGAGCGGTGACGACGCCGTCCGGTAGGCTGCGCCGGAGACCGGCTGACCTGGCGACGAGTTCGACCGCCAGTTCTGTAAGCGCGGCCCTTTGGGGTGAGCTTGCGCCCAGCTGAAGCGGCTCCATCATTTCAGTAGCTTCACCGCGATCCGCGACCGGTATTTTGTCCGCTTCAATGTCCACTAAATCGCTTCTATATGTATTTGAATAACATATGGTTTTGACTCTAAGCAGAGCATTGTATGCAAGCTGAAAGTCCGCTTCAATGCCCGGCGGTCCGTCACGAAGAAGTGCTGGCAAGCGCGTTCTCGAGCGCCTTCCACTGCCGCTCGTCCAGAGAAATGTCGTGGAGAATTGCGACGATTTCGCGGGCGACTTCCGGCCGCACCCCGCGACTGAACAGAGCCTGCACTCGCGCGTCGCGGTTTACGATTCGATTGCTCAGCGATTTGAGGTCGGACGCACCGCTATGAGCAACCACCACCGCCAGTGCCGAGTCTTTGAACGCGCCCGGCGCCAGCGAATCGATCCACTGCGCGAGATCATCCGGCGCCTGATAGCTCCAAGCCTGAATCACTCTATCCATACTCGCCAACCGGATGGCATCGTCCGGGATCTGCGAAAGCCAACCAGCCGCGCGCTTCGGATCGTATTCCGACACTTGTTCGATGAGTTTCTGAAGCGGTTCGCTGCGGGTGCTGGGATCGAGCGCCAGCACGTAGCTGGCAGCGGCTTCCGGATTGTTGCGCTCCATCGGCCAGACGGCCTGATTGAGTAACAGCCCATAGAACGACTCCGAACGGAATTGCTCGATCCACTGCAGGTACTGTTCGGTATCCTCGTACATGAACGCTTGCGACACGGAAATGATCCAGGTGTTGCGGTCGCGCGCGTTCAGCTTGTTGGTGAACGCCGCGGCAGCGTCAATGTCCTGCCGCGCCCAGGTGCCCGCCAAAGTCTGCAGCGCTTCGGATAGGTCGAAGTTCGCGCCCAACGACGCCACCCATTGCGCGGCCGCCGAGGGATCGGTTTCCCCCCAACCTCGCACGATGTTCGACACCATGTTCCGTTTCTCATCCGCGTCGTCCGATCTTTCGTAGATCGAGATCGCGGCCGGCGGATCGGTGCGCGCCAACACTTCTAACGCGCCCGTTTCGATCGCTCCACGGTCCCGGGAGCCCGCATCGGCCAAAGCGAGCGCGCGGGCAGGATCGGTTTGCGCAATCGTCCGCAGCGCCCAACTCTGCAACTCAGCCGCTTCCGCCGGCGTGAGCGACGGCGCCCACGTCAGCGCGAAATCCGGGTTCTTCGGAGCAAGCTCACTGCCGACATTCCGCACGATCCACTGACGATCGCTCACCGGCAGCGTCATCAGCACCTGCGCGAGTTTCGGCACCTCATCCGCGGCTACTCCGAAGCTGAGGTTGATGAACAGCGAGTTCCTGAGCTGGTGATCTTCGAGCGCCATGATCGGCTCCAGCGCCTCCCATGGGCGCTCGTTAGCCACAACCATGAAGACGGGGCGATAGAAGCGTTTTAGTTCGTCGTATGCATCTTCGTTGACGAGCGTCTGAATCATCGAAGTGCCGTCGCGACCGAACCAGGTGCGCGCGACCGCGCTCAGCACTTCAGACTCGTAGCCTTCATAAAGACCGGCACTCATCACCATTCGCGCGGTTTCGATCGGCGCCTGCCACGCCATCGTCTGCACCAGCTCGATAAAGGCCGGCATGCTGCCGATGCGGCCCGCAGCCACCGACGGATCCTTGCCCAACTGGTCCAGTGAGCGCGCCAATGCCGCGCGGGTGTTTTCGAAGCGATGGTTGCCTACAGCGGGGGACTGACAGTTAGCGCTCGCCGCAGTGGCGCGCGATACGAGGGTTGAAGTAGCCGGGCGCGCGTACCATCCCACCGCAGCGCCGATCAGCATGCCGCACACAATACCGACGATACCGCGGTTCATGGTCCAGCCCCCGTTGCGCCCCCCCGGACGTACGGCTACAGGTTATGCCAAGAGCCGGCCTGTCGCACCTCGGTCTGTTTGTTAGGGAAGTTGGTGGCGCTGCAGCGCGGAAGATGGCGATCAACACGGGGAAGGTGGAACCATCAATCGATTCAGCGCCGCAGCTTGACCCGTCCGATCGCGTTTCCAAGACCAAACGTCCGAATGAATGGACGTGGTTCGCTCGCCGCGATACTGACAAATCGACGCAGTAGCCGAGCCACGCTATCCGCCGTCTCACCCGACGTCGCCTCGCCGGCAATGAACACGAATACCGCTGCACCCGATTCGCGGATGGCGCGACGCTCCAGGGCACGCCGCCGAATGTTCCGGTCGCGGGTAAGCGCTACCCACCCGCGCTCACCACAACCCATGAGCCAGACCGTGTCTAACGTGCCGAATGGAAATGCTTCACCAGCACGCTCAACGCGAGCGCCGAGCTCTACCATGCCGCGGTAGAGCGCACGCGAGTAGATCGACTCATCGAGATAAAAGACCGTGGACTCAAGCCGCTTGGCGGCGGTCGAGCTCGCAGCGGATGGCTTCTTCGATGGTCTCCGTCGAGACTTCATAGTCATCCGCGAGTTCTCGCAGGGTGTCGCCCGCTTTGAAACGATCGGCGAGCACCGCGGTGGGCACTGCACGGCCCCGCACGACCGGCCGACCAAACGCGATGTTCGGATCGATCTCAACCGGACTCGGTGCGCCGGCCGCGGCGTGTTGGCACGTGAATGGGTAGAGCTTGATCGGCACGCCGCGCGGGTCGCGCTCGATCCGGGCCAGATGCATACGGATCATCGAAGCCATTTCCAGCTGGCCTTCGCGGGACACGTTCACCACCTGATCGAGCTCTTCGACGAAAAGGTCGATGCCGTCGGTTTGAAAACGAACGTCTAACAGCGGGCGCTCGACTTCGAGCCGCGCCATCACATAGGCGAGCGCGCCGCGAACACGAGGCATCGAAACCCCATGCACTCGGCGAATTCCGGCGAGCACGTGCGATTCGACAAGATTCAGGAACGACAGACCTTCATCGCGATTGCCATCCAAGCGAATGAGCGGTTCGAACGATCGCTTCTGCCCGCGGTACGAGTACACCTGACCTACGCACCACGAACGCAGGGTTGCGATCGGCACGCCCACGTAGTGCGCTGCCTCCACAAACGGATATGCGGGCGTCCTTCGCACGCGATCAATGTCTATCGATCCCATTCGGCACCCTCGCCACAGTACTCAGCGGCTTCCATCATCCCAGTCCTGGCGCCGCGCCGGCAACGGCCCCGCAATGATGAACAGATTTTGGACACAGAGGTCTGTCCACCGAAACCGGCCATCGTTCGCTGTGACCGTAGGACCTTGGCCATCGCAACTTGATGCTTCACGGTTCGACCGGCGCAAACACCAACTCCGGCACCACCACTTCCCAGCGGTTACACCGAAGCGCATCAACAAATTCCGGCTTCGAATCCTCGCGCGACCACGCCACCACTGCCGCGACGCGCGCGTTGATACAGACCATCCCCTTTGGCGATGAGAATGATCGCGATAACCGCCCAACGCACACCTCGCCGCTCAGAACTTCCCAGCTCGCACCAGACTGCTGCAGCGTCAAACCATCGCCGACCGCCAACTCGGCAATGGCAACATGCACGAGTGAATTCGCGCGCTGCCGACCAGCGAATCCGATATCCACATCAGACAGCCCTAGATGTTCATACCGACGCGCGAGCTCCGGCGGCGCTACCGGTAACTCCGTCGCCGAGCGACTGAGAACACTCGGCTCGTCCGCGAGCGCGTCGAGCATCGCATGTCGTCCGTCCATACGCGCCAACGTCAGCGTTTCGCGTGCCCGCGTCATCGCGACGTAGTACAGCCGACGTGGCGCGTCGTGATCCTCACTCTTGTCGAGTCGATCCCACGCGCCATCCAGTACAACCACGTGATCGAACTCCAGCCCTTTGGCACGGTGCGCCGTCAGCAACAGCAACCCACTCTGTCGCCGCCGTACTTCGCGCCCCCACTCCGCCAGCCACTCTGTGAAATGTCCTGTCGGTAACTCAGCAGCATTGGTTTCGAGCGTGTATTCGCCAATCGCCGCGCCCAGCAATTCCCACCATACGTTGCTGGCACGTGCATCGAGCCATTCGCGCATCGCAGCCACATCCAGAAGCCCACCCGCGGAGGTTCGCAACCACTCCACGAGCTGCTGTGTTTCGCGCAATCGCCAGAAATGCGGCGGCGCCTCATCGGCCATCTGCACCGGTATGCCGTTCAATTCGCAGAAGCTACGCACCGGCTCGAGGTACTTCCACTCGCGCGAGATCACTGAAGCGCGGCACCAGTCCCACTCGGGATCGAGCGCTGCCATACGTTGCAACTCAGTCATCACGGCCACGGCCTGCGTGATCGGCTCGCGACCCGCCGGAAGAATTTGCGCGCGACCCTTACTCACCGGATCGAGTGTTTCCCACCGACCGCCTTCCGGTTCCTTCGCACGCGCTCGGTTCACAGTGATCGAATGGTCGACCTTCATCCGGGCTTGGGCTTGCGCGACCACCGCGTTCGCAGCCCCGATGATGTTTTTCGTAGAACGGTAATTTTCGATCAGGTAAACCGGCTTCGCGGCGTAGTCGCCTTCGAACCGGCGCACGTACGCAACCGATGCGCCGGCAAACGAATAGATGTTCTGATCGTCGTCGCCTACTGCGAACAGCGACAGTTTGCCCTGCTCGTCCAGCAACGTGCGCCCTGCAAGCGCCGAGATCAGTTCGTACTGCTCCGGGCCCACATCCTGGTACTCATCGACGAGGATCCAGCGAAACCCTCGCAGCAGTCGTTCGCGCTGCTCGTCGGCTTCGTCCGGTGGAAGACCTTCGCCCTTCAGCAATGCGACGGCCTGCGTGAGCACGTCCTTGAAGGCGTTGTCGTCCAGCGCGGCTGCGCGTCCGGCGAACGTTACGCCCGCAAGACGCATCGCCAGCGCGTGGCAGGTGAGCACCACAACGCCTTTTGCATCGTCGCCAATCAGCTCGCGAAGGCGTTCACGAATCTGCACCGCCGCATGCCGGTTGTACGCAAGCGCCAAAATACCGCGCGGATTCTCACGGCGTACGCGCACCAGATACGCGATCCGATGCACCAACACGCGCGTCTTGCCGGAGCCCGGTCCTGCCAGCACCAGCACATTGGTTTGCTCACGATCGTCCATGACGATGCGCTGTTGCTGTGGATTGCCGAGGTCTTCCACGATCGCGCGCCACGATTCCGGCGTGGTCTGCCGCTCCAGTTCCTTCGCGCGGTGCGGCAACCAACGCTTCAAGAATTCTTCGCGGTCCACCGTGAAATACTCCATCGCGAGGCGCACCGCTTCAGCAATGGTCTGCAGACCTCGCTGTGCGTACTCCGCCATCACATGGATCTGCACCACCTGCTCCGCGTAGTGCAGCTTTAGCGGCTCGAAGTCAGCTCGTGCAAAACCGCGCCTCTCTTGCACCAGGCGGATCGTCATCGCGGGTCGAAAAATGGCGAGGCCTTTGTTCAGCCGAATCACCTCTTGCTCGTGCAGCCACAGCAAGGCGCGATCGAGCAACTTCGTCATGTCCCGCACTTCCGCCTTCAGGCCGAGGTCTGCTTGAAGCGACGCGAGCAGATTTCCAAACGTTGTTTCGGCGAGCAGATCGGCGCCACGCTGCCCCGGCAAAAGACAACTGAGCAGGTGTTCGAGCAGCCGCGCCGCACCTGCGCGCCTCAGCTGTGCCGTCTTGCGCAGTGCACCCCACTCGCGTTGCAGGATCACCTGCACCGTTTCCGGATCGATTTGCCGAATGCCTACACTGCCCGCACCGCCGCCTTCACCACGCCCATCGTTTGCGATGCCGCGCACCAGCCGTAGGAGTTTCTCCGGCAGCGCGTGCGTGTGCCCCTCATCCTTGAGCCTCTGCGTTGCCAGGCGAAGATGCAGCAAGCTCGACTCACTCACGGCGAGATCTGGCGCAGCCTCTCGGAGCAGATCGATCAACCCGGCCTCCAGTGCATTCGCTTCGTCCAACCGCTTCTTCGACGATCGATCCACACCGACATGCACGAACGCGGTGAGCGTGGTGTCGTTACTCGCAATGCCGAGTGCTTCGAGGTCATACAACGCCTTGCGAAGTCGCTCCGAACTCAAACCGGACACGCCCATCAATTCGTCGGTCGTGATCCCTTCTGTGGGTCCAGCCGAAATTAGCATCTCGACAATCGCAAGAAGCTGGCGCCGATAACTCTCCACCAATTCCACTTTTCCGAGTTTGGCCTCCGCTTCGGCAACCGAGTTCACGCGCAGCGAGGACGGAAACACCTGCACCGCGTTCTCTTCTCGCGAGAGTAGGGTCGCTTCCTCCAACCACGACACGGCGGTGCGCACCCTCGTGTCTTCGGTCGAGGAATCGCGCACGAACATGCCTTCGTCTTCTTCGCCGAGAATCTCCCCGGCAGTGGCGATAACCTCGCCACCGGAACGCTTCTTTGCATCCAGGCGACGCAACGCGCGAAGTAGCGACACGATTTCGGTGTGCGTCAGCCGTGAACGCGACGACATACCGAACTGCCGCTCAACATCGTCCATCGTGTACAACAACACGCAGCGTGCCGCCTTACGGTCGCGGCCCGCCCGCCCTGCCTCTTGCAGATAGTTCTCCAGCGAGCCGGGAATGTCGGCGTGCACCACCACGCGCACGTCGGGTTTGTCGATGCCCATGCCGAAGGCATTCGTTGCAACGATCACGCGCAGCTGACCCTCGATGAATGCCCGCTGCGCTTCCTTTTTCTGTTCCGGCGATAACCCTGCATGAAAGTGTCCGGCGGCTAGACCTTTCTCACGCAGGAACGCCGCGGTCTCTTCGGTGCGACGACGCGTGGAGCAAAAGACGATGGCGCCGCCCGAATCGTCCGTTGGCAAATCCGATTCCAGTACCTGGTAGATGTGAGCCAGCTTCTCGCCGCTGGTGGTGGGCACCACCGCAAAATCCAGGTTCGCGCGCTGCGCACCGCCATCGAACAGTGCGAGCTCGATGCCGAGCTTGTCGCGGAAGTGTCCGAGAATATCCTCCACCACATCGGGCTTCGCCGTAGCCGTGAGGCACAGCACAGGCGGCACCGGCCGCTCACCGGCCTTCTCCCGAATGAAGCGGCCCACGTAGCGATAGTCCGGCCGGAAGTCGTGGCCCCACTTCGACAAACAGTGCGCTTCATCAAGCACCCACGCGCCAATCTCGCGCTGCTCCAGCGCGCGCCTGAAGCCACGACTACGCAGTTGTTCCGGTGCCACCAACAGAATGCCGATGTCGCCCATGCGCACACGGTCAAGCACATCGGACCGCTCCGGCATCGACAGCAACCCATTCAACGCCGCGGCACACGTGATGCCACGCGCTTCGAGGCCTGTCACCTGATCGGACATCAACGCCACCAATGGCGATATCACCACCGTAAGCGCGCCGGTTTTGTCGTAGCGCGACAACGCCGGAATCTGATAGCAGAGCGATTTGCCCGCGCCCGTCGGCAAGATCGCGAGTGAGTGACGGCCGCGCATCGCGGCGTCCACGATTGCCTGCTGCATGGGCTGGCCGTGTTCGTCGAGCGGCTCGGGACGGAATTCCGCAAAGCCGAACCAACGCTTCAACTCGCGCGCGGCATCGTGGCGTTCGCGGCACCAACCGCACGCAGGGTCAGCACATGGCACATCGCGCAGGTTGCGCACCAGTTCACCGGCCTGCGGAAACTGATGCCGCACCCAAGGTGGCATCACCGAGTTGCCGCCAGAGACCGAGAGCCACGCGAGCGCGTATGCGAGCGACCAACCGTACTCGCCCGCATTCCTCACGACTTCCCGTCCGCGAGTGTGGCAGGCGTTGCCGCGAAGCAGCCGTTCAAGGGCAGCGCGGGAAACGGAATCACTCGGCCGCACCGATTGGCGCAACGTGGTGAACAGCGAGTTCATGCCGGCCGAGCCTTGCTCAACAGTGGTCAGCCAATGCCACGCACACATCAGGTCCGGAGCTGTTCGTTGTGTCTCCAGCAGCGCCTCGTTCTGATCCTGGAAGAGATCCAGCGCCAGTTGCGCATCGAGTAGTGGATCGTTCACCTGCGCGCGCCGGAGCTGTCCGTCCTGGTAGTGCTTGACGAGGTGGTGATAGGGATTGCGCGGGAATGCGAGGGGATTCAGGCGCAGCGTGTCGACGGCGGGTAGCGCGAGCAGCTTCAGGTTGGGGTTCGCGGCAGAAAGATGCGGTAGATCGAATGCGACGATGTTGTGGCCAAGGATGAAGGCTGCACCGTTGGCAAGCCGATCCAATTCGCGAAGGGCTTGGGGTAGGTCGCCTCGCTGGAACGCGAATGACTCGCGAGTGTCTGCGCGGATCGCAGCGAACCTGTGGATTCGGGAGTCGTCTACGCCAACTTCAAAGTCGAGGCATATGCACCGGGGCGCAAACTCGCTGCGTCCTTCCGCCACCGCACCTTGCGGGCCGGTCTCACGGCTCATGGTTCACACGAAACGGGGCGCCGGATCGAGTCGGCTGCAAACGCGTAATGGCCTGGTGTGCGTAGAGGCTGCAGTCGCTGGAGTCTTGATCTCAATGTCCGTCAACTCACGCGCGGAGATTTGGATACATCACTCGCATAGGAGGTAGACGCTTGTGCCTCTCCAAATCGTATCAACAAACGCGCGGACACGTATCCCTGTTGCGCCAAAACACATGTGTCCGCGATCGACCGGATATGTTCCGTACAAAACACCGGACGCATTCGAGACACATCGCGGCGGAATGGCGATCAATTGCTCTTTGAGAACCTTGCCACTGTACTTTCGTGCCCGATCACCGTAAGCGTCCGGTGACCACCGTCTCGTCTGATTGCTGACGCTAGTTGATGATGCGTGTTCGGAAGCGGACACGTTGTACGTGTCCGCTTGGAACTCAGATGGACACGTAGGGACAAGCGATGGTTGCCGAAGACGGAACGGTGGTCACCGGACGCTTACGGTGATCGGGCACGAAAGTACAGTGGCAAGGTTCTCAAAGAGCAATTGATCGCC
>JANLUG010000623.1:0-1620 GCA_031363335.1 Gammaproteobacteria bacterium | reverse complement strand
GCCGGCGGCTTCGGCGCGCGTGTGAAACTGCGGTGTTTCACGACCAGATGAAACAGATGCAGTTCGTAGAGGTCGAACGGGCCGGTCGCGATTCCGGGAATTCGTAACAGCTTCCGGAACTTCTCGACCTTCTCGCCTTGGAGATGAACCGTCAGATCGTTGCCGGACCGTTTGTCGATGCGTTTCACCGAACCCTGCACGCTGAATGCGCTGTCGGGCAACTCGAGATTCGCCTGATCGATCTCGAGCAGATCGCCGGTGCGGCGGATCGTCGCGGCCAATCGGAATTGTTCAGGCGGCAGCAGATCGAAACCGACGATACCGGCCAACAGGCTGACGTCCGGTCCCAAGATCTCCGTTCGGAGCGTCAGCTTGCCCATTTCGGTCGGCTCGGAAAGCTCACCGTCACCCGAGATCTCGAATTGGCCTATACGTCCGACCACACTGCCGCGGACACCCTGGCCGTCCGGCGCAGGTGAAACGGATAAGGCGAAGTTGAACGGCCCATCACCTAGATTGCGCACGCCCAGCGTCGTCGCCACGTACGCGGCGTCGGGCCCATGAATCTCCAAGTCGGCTTCGCTATCGATCGGACGCGCGAGGTTGTCGATCCGCGCCCGCATCGCAAGACTGATTTCTCCGATGTGGCCGTCCAACGACGTGCTGATCGCTTTGGCCGCGATGAGGTTGGCGAATGGACCGATCTGACCCGTGACACCGAGATCGGTGTCGTTGGCGCGCCCGGTCGCCGCAAATTCGAGCATGTCCCCTGCGCCGCGCTGTTGGGTGATTTGTTCGAAGCGGAAATCGAGCGGGCGGTCGAAGCGCGGGCCGATAAACTGAACGTGCGCACCCGGCAGTGAGACGCGATCGACGACGACCGGAAATGCCGACAGCCACGGTGCTTCGGACTCGTCGGCCGGCTGTTCGAACTTCCAGTTGTCGGCGCCGTCGGCGTTACGCTCTAGCAGAAGATCCAGGCCGTCGATACTGACGTCGTCGACGATCAACGTCGGCGATCGCGACAACAGCGAAGCGCGGTCGATGCGGATGGTCACGCGTTGCGCAACGAGCATGTCGGCGCGACTGCCCCATTCGACGTTGGCGACGTGCACATCGGTCGCGTCGATCTGGATATCGCGACCGAGTTGCAGCGTCATCACACCGTCGACTCGCGCGCTACGACCCAATCGGCCGGTCGCCCACGTGTTGAGCGCGTTCTGTACCGTGCGCTGGCCGATCGGAGAAACCAGGCCGACCACGGCGATGGCCGTCAACAGCAGCAGAAGCGCGAGCGCAACCAATACGACGCGAATGACGCGCATGAAATCCCAGTGTTGATATCAATCGAAGTAGCACGACCGATCGCGGCAGCGATGGTAGCGTTGGCCCGCGAACCTAGATAGTGCGAGCAGGGAGTATTTCGGATGCGCCGTGTCGGTACGTTTCTGTGGAGGTCGTTGGTCGTCCTCGTGCTCATACTGATGATTGCGATCATCGGTTGGGCATTTCAGTCGCGCACGATGCTGCCGCTGGAGCGCTGGCACACCACCACGCTCGCCGGCGAATTCACCGCCGCCGACGCCGCGACACAGCCGACACTGCAGGACTATCTGGCGC
>JANLUG010000617.1:0-1921 GCA_031363335.1 Gammaproteobacteria bacterium | reverse complement strand
CCGTCTGTTGACTTGTTCATCGGTTCACCCGCTACGGGCACACGTTGGCTGAAGGGTGGATACGCGGCGATCAGGGGGAGGTGGAGGCTTGATGCGCCGTCCCGTTACGGAACCCTGAGGCGCCATGGATGGCGCCGTTCGGAGCGCCCAGGGACGGCTCGAGCGTGTCCGGCGCGTCAAGCCTCCACCTCCACCGGACTACCAGCGCGACCCTCCGACCCACTAAACGCGCAAGTCGGCGACGTCCACCATCGAATAGAGTCGTGTATCGCGCAAACCGCCCTGCGGTGTGCGAGCGTCGCGCCGCATGATGCCTTCGAGCCTGAAGCCGAGCCGTTCTGCGACCCGGAAGCTGCGCGTGTTCTGCATGTCGGTGCGGATCTCGACGCGCGCGGCGTGCAGATGGTCGAAAGCGAAACGGGTGATCGCGGCGACCGCTTCGCCGATATAGCCCTTGCCGACGAGCGACGTGCGACACCAATAGCCGATCTCGAAGCGCGGCACCTGCCAGTCGATCCGATGCATGCCGGATGCGCCGACGAACTCACCGGTGTCACGCCTGCGTATGAACAACGGCAGGTCATCGCGCCGAAGGAACCGCACCGCCGAGTCGCGCGCGAATCGCTCCGATTCGATGATCGTCGGCATCGTCGCCGCCCAGTCCATCCATTGGTTGAGTTCGGGAAACGATTCCGCGATGGCGCGATTCAGCATCAGCCCGTCGCCCGGCGCAGGCGGTGCAAGCCGGAGACGCGGTGTCAGCAGCTCATTGGGCAGCTCGATCAGCAGCGGTTCTACACGTTCCATCTCGATTCGTTCGGCGGTGCCTGGCACCGCGCATTGACTTGGTGCCTGGCACCAAGTGTTGACTTGTTGCGCTTTCTAGCTCGCTTCGGCGGCGACGTAAAGCCGTTCACGGTCCATCTGGAAGCGCCGGCCGGCAAAGTAGAAGCACGGGATGCATACCATCGACAACACCGTGAACGCGACCAGCGTCCACGTATAAGGCTCCGGTACGGATTGCGCGATCAGATAGTCGATCAGGAAGCCGCCGGCCGTGATGCCCACGCCGAGGCCGACGAAATTCAACGTCAGGATATAAAACGCCACGACCGTGGCGCGGATCTGCGGCGGCACGAGTTCCTGTACGGCGGAGAACGTCGGCCCGTAGAAGCAACCGAGCTGGAACATGCCGAAGAACACGCCGACCCAGAACCACATGCTCTCGGGTGGGACCAGCCGGTAGATCAGATTGATCGGCGCCAGTATCAGCATGATCCAGCACAGGAACGTCGCGCGACCCATGCCGGTTCGGCGCTGCAGCGCGTCGCTGCCGAGTCCGCCGAACAGATTGCCGAGCACGCCTGCGATCATGCTGATCCAGCCGGTCATTCGCGCGATCTCGGCCCGCTCGAAGCCGCGCTCATGCACGAACCACAGCTGTTCGTATGCCGCGGCTCCGATCATGAAATGCAGGAAGACACCACCGAGGATCGTATAGCGCAGCGCCGGCGAGTCGCGCAGCGCGTGAAACGACGTGGTCGCGATCTTCCGCAGATTGGGCCGCGAGTTCGCCGCATCGGCGAGCACGTGCCGGCGCGGCGTTTCCCTGACGAACCACATCACCACGGCGAGCACGAGGCCGATGATGCCGAGCAGATAGAAGCAATTCCGCCAGCCGAGCGTCGGTCCGAGGTAGCCGACGATCAGGAGGCTGATGCCGACGCCGATCGGCACGCCCATGTAATAGAAGCCCGCTGCAAAACCGAGTCGTTCCGAGGGGAAGCGATCGGCCAGCATCGACATCGACGTGGGCGTGAGAATCGATTCACCGACACCGATGAACATACGCGGCACCGCGAGACTCCAGAAGCCACGCGCGGCGCCGGAAATCGCCGTCAACGCGCTCCACAACACCAGC
>JANLUG010000585.1:0-3037 GCA_031363335.1 Gammaproteobacteria bacterium | reverse complement strand
CTACGCCGCATCTCGATCGGCAACGCGGGGATACCGCCGCATTCGACGATGTGCCGATCGACTTCGGCCGCCAACACATCGTCGTTGACGAGATCGTCGCCGAGGACATCGACGCTGATCTCGAACGGCAGATTGCGTTCGCACTCGACCGTCTCGCACGTCAGCGTATAGCCGTAACTGATGCCGACGATCTTCAGCGCCTGCTGCGCCTCCGTCTGCTTTAAGGTGAGGATCAATCCACTCAACGTCGCCACACGCGCGCCCCTGCAAATGATGCAGCGCGCATCATGGCAGAGCAGCGCACGCAGCTACAACGGCGAGAGCGGCAAGAACGGCAAGAACGGTAAGAACGATCAGATCAGGACATCAGTTTCGTTCGGAACAGGAAGAACATCGCGCCGAGCAGACAGATGCCGGCCCACAGATAGTCGAGCGTCAGCTTCTCCTTCATGTACAGCAGCGCGAACGGCACGAACACCGACAGCGTGATCACCTCCTGCAGGATCTTGAGTTGGCCGAGGTTCATCACACCGTGGCCGATACGATTCGCCGGTACTTGCAGCAGGTATTCGAACAGCGCGATTCCCCAACTGACCAGCGCCGCGATAATCCACGGTCGATCCGAGAGGTTCTTCAGATGACCGTACCATGCAAACGTCATGAACACGTTGCTTAACACCAGCAGCCCGGCCGTGGATAGATAGGGGTTCATAGCCGGTCGCACTGGGCGAACGTGGGGAACCGGTCGTTCATCTGCTGCTCCGTTTTGCCGCTGTGCGTTGATGGATATGCATCGATGTGCATCGATAGATCGCGAGTATGGCAAACTCGCCGACCTGTCACCCAGCTGAGCACCCAGGCATGGACAAGGTCGCGTTGATAACCGGCGTCGGCCCCGGTACAGGAAGCGCCATCGCCAGACGGTTCCACGAAGGGGGCTATCGTGTGGCGGCGCTTGCTCGCGACGCCGCCCGCCTCGATCTGTTGAAAATGGAACTCCCGGGCTGCCTGCCGGTCATCTGCGACGTTGCGGATTTCACTGCGCTGAAACGCGCGCACGATCAGGTGGTGGCTGCACTCGGCCCTGTCGACGTGCTGGTACACAAAGCTGTGCGCGGCACCCGCGGCGACGTTCTGCAGATCGACGCAGAAGACCTGGAGCGCAACTTCTCGATCAACGTCACGAGCCTTCTGCATCTGACTCAGTGGGTCGCGCCGCACATGATCGAGCGCCGAGAAGGCGCGATCATGGTCACGGGCAACACCGCCGCCCGCCGCGGCAAATCGTTTTTCGCCGGATTCGCACCCACTAAGGCGGCACAACGGGTGCTCGCCGAATCGATGGCGCGACGCCTCGGCCCCGACGGAATTCACGTCGCGTATTTCGTCATCGACGCGGTGATCGACGTGCCGTGGACGCGCGCCGCGTTCCCGGATAAACCGGACGACTACTTCGCCAAGCCGTCGGCAATTGCCGAGTCGATCTGGCAGGTGGCTCATCAGGATCGCTCGGCCTGGTCGTTCGACGTCGAACTGCGTCCGTTCGGCGAGACCTGGTAGCAGCGCCATTCGTCGACGGATTCACCCGGCTCGGCCCCCGGCCAGCATTCAGCGCGGGTTATTAGCTACAATTCGCCCGACCCTTCGAGAGCCATCGCCATGCAACGTAACGAAGATCTGAACCGCGTCACGCCGCTCACGCCGCCGGCACTGCGGAGCATCGCGAAGTCGAGCAAGCTGGCGGACGTCTGTTACGACATTCGCGGTCCGGTGTTGCAGGAAGCGACCCGCCTCGAAGAGGAAGGTCACCGCGTCATCAAACTGAATATCGGCAACCCGGCGCCGTTCGGTTTCGAAGCGCCGGAAGAGATCGTCATCGACGTGATCCACCACCTGCGCGAATCGCAGGGGTACTGCGACTCCAAAGGGCTGTACAGCGCGCGCAAGGCGATCATGCAGTACTGCCAGCAGCTGCCGGTTCCGCACGTCGAGATCGACGACATTTACATCGGCAACGGTGTCAGCGAATTGATCGTGATGGCGATGCAGGCGCTGTTGAACAACGGCGACGAAATCCTGGTACCGGCGCCGGACTATCCGCTGTGGACCGCCGCGATCACGCTATGCGGCGGCAAGGCGGTGCACTATCGCTGCGACGAACAGGCCGATTGGCAACCCGACCTCGAGGATCTGAAACGCAAGATCACCTCGCGCACGCGGGGCATCGTCGTGATCAACCCGAACAATCCGACCGGCGCCGTGTATTCGCGCGCCATGTTGACCGACATCGTCGAAATCGCGCGCCAGAAGGACCTGATCCTGTTCGCCGACGAAATCTACGACAAGATCATCTACGACGACGCCGTGCATACGCCGCTCGCGTCCCTCGCGCCGGATCTGCTGGTGTTGTCATTCAACGGTTTGTCCAAGACATATCGCGTTGCCGGCTTCCGAACGGGTTGGATGGTGATCTCCGGCGCGAAGCATCGCGCTACCGATTACGTCGAGGGGCTGAACATTCTCGCATCGATGCGATTATGCGCGAACGTGCCGAGCCAGCACGCCATCCAAACCGCGCTGGGCGGATACCAAAGCATCGTCGAGTTCATCCGCCCCGGCGGCCGTCTGTATCAACAACGCCTGCTCGCGCATTCGTTGCTCAATCAGATCGAGGGCGTTACGTGCACGATGCCGAAGGGCGCGCTGTATCTGTTCCCGAAACTCGACACACGCCGCTTCAACATCCGCGACGACGAGCAGTTCGCGTTCGATTTGCTGCGTCAGGAAAAGATCCTCGTGGTTCAGGGAACCGGCTTCAATTGGCCGGAACCGGATCACTTTCGAATTGTTTTCCTGCCGCGCGAAGAGGAACTCATCGAAGCGATCGGCCGTCTCGGCGAGTTCCTGGCGACGTACCGGCAGTAGCGCGCAGCTGTTGGACGCACGTTGAGCGATATCCATATCGACGACTTCTTCAAGGATGCGGCGAAGACGCGTGAATGGAAGGAGTATGCGTTCGAGGTGGTGGAGGTGGTGA
>JANLUG010001024.1:0-1100 GCA_031363335.1 Gammaproteobacteria bacterium | reverse complement strand
CGCGATCAAGGCAGCAACCGCTGGATCCTGACGCGGCACGAAGACGTATTCGAGATCCTGAAGGACCACCAGCGATTCTCGTCGGCCGCGATGGGTGCTGCGTTGCCGTTGCCGACGCTCACCGACGATCCGCCGCGGCATACGCAGCTGCGCTCCATCGTCAACAAAGCGTTCACCTCCTCGATGCTGAAGAGCATCGAACCCGACATCGACGGCATCGCCAACGACCTGGTCGAGGCGCTGCCGATCAACCGCGACGTCGACATCGTCGAATACCTGACCACGCCACTGCCGGTAACGGTGATCTCGCGGATGATGGGCATACCGGAAGCGCGCAAGACGGACTTCAAGCGCTGGTCCGATGCACTCACGGGAACGCTCGCGGGTGCTTCGGATGAATCGCGCAAAGCCGAGATGATGGAGATGGCGCAGTTCTTCCGGGAACTGATTCCCGAGCGCAAGCGCAACCCGTCGAACGACCTCTTCAGCGCCATCGCAAACGCGGAGGTCGACGGTGTCGGCTTGTCGGAGTGGGAAATCATCGGTTTCAACATCCTGCTGCTGATTGCCGGCAACGAAACCACCACGAACCTGCTCGGCAATCTGCTGAACGTGCTGGCCGATCGGCCGGACCTCTGGCAGCGGTTGCGCGACCAGCCGGAGCTGATCGATGCCGCCATCGAGGAAATATTGCGCTTCGACAGCCCCGTGCAATTCCTGATGCGCGAAGCGAAGGAAGACGTCGACCTGCACGGACAACGCATCGTCGCGCACGATAACGTGATCGTCGTGATGGGCGCCGCGAATCGCGACGCCGCAGTGTTCGAGACGCCCGACGAATACCTGCTCGAACGACCGCGCGGTCGGCATCTGTCGTTCGGATACGGCATCCACTTCTGCATCGGCGCGCCGCTGGCGCGGCTCGAGGCGCGCGTTGCTATGCGCGCGCTGTTGGCGCGGGCGCGGCGTGTCGAACGCGGAACCGGACACGCGAAGCGCGTCGGTTCGCACCTGCTGCGCGGCTTCGAAGCGCTGTCATTGCAACTACACGATTGATCTAACGAGGTCCGCTCATGGAGATCGACCTGTTGTCGCCGGCC
>JANLUG010000565.1:0-11030 GCA_031363335.1 Gammaproteobacteria bacterium | reverse complement strand
CCCATGCCGGCCGCCAGCACGACGACATCGAGGCTCATGAGAACGGGCTCGCGGGAGGATGCCGGTGAGTATAGGAGGCGTGCTCACGGACGATGCCGGTCATCCGCAGACCGCGCCGCGGGCCAGGATCGTCAGCCTCGTGATTGCGCGACGAACTCGTCTGGGCCATGCGTGTTCCTTGAACGTACCATCGGCGCATGGACTACCAGCCCGCAATCGAACTCGTACTGGCCACGCTGCCGGACGCGGACGCGATCTATCTGTTCGGCTCGCGCGCCCGCGGCGACACGCACGCCGATAGCGATGCGGACCTGGCGGTACTGGTGTACCCCGGGCTCGACCCGATCTCGCTATTCGATCTGCAGGAACGCATCGCGGACCGGCTGAGGCTTGCCGTCGATCTGGTCGACCTGCGCAAGGCCTCGACGGTCATGCAGGTACAGGTCCTGGAGCACGGTGTGCTGTTGTACGAAGGCAGCTGGTATCGGCGCGCGACGTTCGAGATGTTCGCGCTGTCGTCGTACACGCGACTCAACGAAGAGAGACGCGCCATCCTCGAGGACATCGCAGAGCGCGGTCGCGTGTATGGATGACGTTGTCGTGAACAAAGTCGCGATCATCGAGCGGTGTGTGCGGCGCGTGCGGGAGGTCTACGCAGGCGAGCCCAAGAACCTGAGTGCCGACATCACCCGGCAGGATTCCATCGTTTTGAATCTGCAGCGCGCGTGCGAAGCCGCAATCGATCTGGCGATGCACCTAGCGCGCGTACTGAAACTCGGCGTGCCGCAGCAGAGCCGGGATGCGTTCGACCTGCTGGTCACGGCCGGTCATCTGGACGCGGTTCTCGGTGCACGACTCAAACGCATGGTGGGTTTTCGCAACCTCGCCGTGCATGACTACGTTCGTCTGAACCTCGACATCGTGCGCGCCATCATCGACACCGAGCTCGACCGGCTGCTTGCGTTCGGCAGCGTCGCGCTGCAGTCGCGTACGCCTCCTCAGCGCTGAGTCCAACAGGCGCTAGCGTCGAGGCAAGCGCGCCTGCTGCGCTGCACCCGCGCCCTCAGCGCCGCCGCCTGCGTAGCTCATCCAGCAGTCGCAGTTGCGCGACGGCGTCCGCGATGATCGCCTGCACCTGCGCCTGATCGATGTCGCCAGTGCGTTCGGCGAGGCTGCGTTCAGCCTGCTCCTTGGCCTGCAACGCGGCGGCTTCGTCGAGGTCGTCAGCGCGCAATGCGGTGTCCGCGAGGATCGTCACGACACCGGGTTGAACTTCGAGGAAGCCGCCCGAGGCGAAGAACACCTCCTCGCTGCCGTTCTCCATCTTCAGCCGTACTGGACCTGGCCGCACGCCGGTCAACAGCGGCGCATGGCCGGGCATGATGCCGAGCTCGCCGATGGTGCCGGTGGCACTGACCATCGCGACCGTGCCCGAGAAGATCTCGCGCTCGGCACTGACGATGTCGCACTGCATGGTCGCCATGGTGTGGCTCCGGTGTTCGCTACTGGGCAGTCGGGTCGACGCGCGCTCAGGCGCGGCCTTCCGCCTTCATCTGGTCGTACTTCGCGACCGCGTCTTCGATGGTGCCGACCATGTAGAAGGCCTGCTCGGGCAGATGGTCGTATTCGCCTTCGACGATCGCCTTGAAGCTGCGCACGGTGTCCTTCACTGGCACGGTGACGCCCTTCGAACCGGTGAACACTTCGGCGACGTGGAACGGCTGCGACAGGAACTGCTGAACCTTGCGCGCCCGATACACGACCTTCTTGTCGTCTTCGGAGAGTTCATCCATGCCGAGGATGGCGATGATGTCGCGCAATTCCTTGTAGCGCTGCAGCACCTGCTGGACGCTGCGGGCCACGCGATAGTGTTCCTCGCCAACGATCGAAGGATCGAGCTGGCGGCTCGACGAGTCGAGCGGATCCACTGCCGGATAGATGCCGAGGTCGGTGATCGCTCGCGACAGCGTGATGGTGGAATCAAGGTGCGCGAAGGTCGTTGCCGGCGACGGATCGGTGAGGTCGTCGGCCGGTACGTAGACGGCCTGGACGGAGGTGATCGAACCGGTCTTCGTGGTGGTGATGCGTTCCTGCACCATGCCCATCTCCGCCGCGAGGTTCGGCTGATAGCCCACCGCTGAAGGCATGCGGCCGAGCAATGCGGACACTTCCGTTCCGGCCAGCGTGTAGCGATAGATGTTGTCGATGAACAACAGCACGTCGCGGCCTTCGTCGCGGAACTTCTCTGCGAGCGTGAGACCCGTGAGCGCGACACGCAGCCGGTTGCCCGGCGGTTCGTTCATCTGGCCATACACGAGCGAGAGTTTGTCGAGCACGTCCGACTCACGCATCTCGTGATAGAAGTCGTTGCCTTCGCGCGTACGCTCGCCGACACCGGCGAACACCGATAAGCCCGAGTGCTCCCTGGCGATATTGCGGATGAGCTCGCCCATCGTCACCGTTTTGCCGACGCCAGCGCCGCCGAACAAACCCACCTTGCCGCCACGGGCGAACGGACAGATCAGGTCGATGACCTTGATGCCGGTCTCGAGAATTTCGTTGCCGCCCTTCTGTTCCTCGTAGGTCGGCGCTTTGCGATGGATCGGCGCGTGTTCGCGCGCGTTGATCGGACCGCCCTCGTCGATCGCATTGCCGAGCACGTCCATGATGCGGCCGAGCGTCTCTTCGCCCACCGGGATCATGATCGGACTGCCGGAGTTCAACACTTCGAGGCCGCGCGATAGCCCGTCCGACGGACCCATCGCGATGGCGCGCACGATGCCGTCACCGAGTTGCTGCTGCACTTCGAGCGTGAGCCCTTTGCCGGTCACTCGCAGCGCGTCGTAAACGTTGGGCACTTCCTCGCGCGGAAACTCCACGTCGACGACGGCGCCGATTACCTGAACGATCCGTCCGCTACTCATATGTTCGCCTCATCTTCCAATTCTTTGACTAGTCGATTCGTCATGCCGTCCGCTAGACCGCGGCCGCGCCGCCGACGATCTCCGAGATCTCCTGCGTAATAGCGGCCTGACGCACGTTGTTATAGAGCAGCGTCAGATCGTCGATCATCTGTGCCGCATTTTCGGTCGCGTTCTTCATCGCGATCATCTTGGCGGCCTGCTCGCAAGCCTGGTTCTCGATGACCGACTGATAGACCTGTGACTCGATGAACCGAGTCACGAGCCCCTCGATCAGGTCGCGTGCATCCGGTTCGTATAAATAGTCCCAGCGATGCTTCATCTCGTCGGCGCCGGCGGGCTCCAAGGGCAACAGCTGCTGCATCCCGGGGCGCTGGGTCATGGTGTTGACGAAGGTATTCGTGGCGATGAACAGCCGATCGATCCGCCCGGCGCTGTATGCATCGAGCATCACGCGGATGCCGCCGATTAACGACTCGATCGTCGGTGAGTCGCCGATATTGTTCAGCACCGCGGCGACCTGGCCGCCATACGAACGGAAGAACGATGCGGCTTTGTTGCCGATCAGCGCGAATTCGCTGTCGACGCCGCGCGACCTCCACTGCTGCATGTCTTTGAGCAGCGCACGGAACAGGTTCACGTTCAGGCCGCCGCACAGACCTTTGTCTGTAGACACGACGATGTAGCCGACGCGTTTGACCTCGCGCGCGGTCATATAGACGTGGCGATATTCGGGATTGGAATGCGCGAGGTGACCGATCACCTTGCGGATCTTCTCCGCGTACGGTCGACCTTGCCGCATTCTTTCCTGCGTGCGACGCATCTTGCTCGCGGCGACCATCTGCATGGCCTTCGTGATCTTCTGCGTACTCTTTACGCTCTTGATCTTCTCGCGGACTTCTTTGCCGGCGGCCATCGCCCGATCCTCTAGAACGTCTGAGTCGCTTTGAATTTCTCGATCGCCGCGCGCATCGTCGCGACGATGCCGTCGTTGTATGCACCGGTCTTCGTGATCTCGTTCATGAAGTCGCCGTGCTCGGCTTTCATGTACGACAGCAGCGCGGCTTCGAACGCCGCCACTTTGTTGAGCTCGACGTCGCGCAGGAAGCCTTCGTTGGCCGCGAACAGCACAACACCCATTTCGGCGACCGTCATCGGCGAGTACTGCTTCTGCTTCATCAGCTCCTGAACGCGCTGACCGTGCTCGAGCTGCCGGCGCGTCGCCTCATCGAGGTCGGACGCGAACTGGGAGAACGCCGCGAGTTCGCGATACTGGGCGAGCGCGAGCTTGATGCCGCCGGAAATCTTGCGCATGAACGGCACCTGTGCAGAACCGCCGACGCGGGATACCGAGATGCCGGGGCTCATCGCAGGCCGGTTACCGGACTTGAACATATCGCTGTCGAGGAAGATCTGTCCGTCGGTGATCGAGATGACGTTCGTCGGCACGAATGCGGATACGTCGCCAGCCTGGGTTTCGATGATCGGCAATGCCGTGAGCGAGCCGGTCTTCCCCTTGACCTCGCCGTTGGTGATTTTCTCGACGTACTCCGCGTTGACGCGCGACGCCCGCTCCAACAGCCGCGAGTGGAGATAGAACACGTCGCCCGGGTACGCTTCGCGACCCGGCGGACGACGCAACAGCAGCGAGATCTGGCGATACGCCCAAGCCTGTTTCGTCAGGTCGTCGTAAATGATCAGCGCATCTTCGCCGCGGTCGCGGAAGAACTCACCCATCGAACAACCGGAATACGGCGCGATGTACAGCATCGGCGCGGGTTCCGATGCACTCGCGGCCACGACAATGGTGTTGCTCATTGCGCCGCGCTCTTCGAGCGTGCGAACGATGTTCGCGATCGTCGACATCTTCTGGCCGATCGCCACATAGATGCACTTAATGCCGGAGTCTTTCTGGTTGATGATCGCGTCGATCGCGATCGCGGTCTTGCCTTGCTGACGGTCGCCGATAATCAACTCGCGCTGACCGCGTCCGATGGGCACCATCGCATCGATCGACTTCAGGCCGATCTGCACCGGTTGCGTAACCGACTGACGCGCGATGACGCCTGGCGCCACTTTTTCGACCGGCGCCGTGAGCGTCGTCTTCAGCGGACCTTTGCCGTCGATCGGATTGCCGAGTGCATCGACCACGCGGCCGAGCAGCTCACGGCCGACCGGCACTTCGAGAATGCGGCCCGTACAACGCGCCGTCATGCCTTCGGAGAGGTTGAGATAGTCGCCGAGCACCACCACGCCGACAGAGTCGCGCTCGAGGTTCAGCGCCATTCCGTAAGCGCCGCCCGGAAATTCGATCATCTCGCCGTACTGCGCCTCGGCGAGTCCGTGAATGCGGATGATGCCGTCCGAAACGCTGACGATCGTTCCTTCGTTCTGAGCTTCGGACTTGAGGTCCAGGCTCTCGATCCGCGATCGGATGATGTCGCTGATCTCAGAGGGATTCAGTTGTTGCATGGCGTGTCCTCACACTCGATTCATTGCAGCGCGCCCTCGAAGGCCGCCGGCGGCTTCAGGTCCGCTGTAACGTTTCCGACAATTTCTCTAGTTTGCCCTTCACCGAACCATCGATTACGGTGTCGCCGGCGCGGATGATCGCGCCGCCGAGCAGCGATTCGTCGACACGACTCGTCAACTGAATCTCGCGCTCGAACCGGCGCGCGAGCGCGTCGACCAGCCGCTTCTGTTCTGCGTCGTCCATCGCATAGGCGCTGACGACTTCGACTTCCAGCGACGCTTGTTCCTGCGCGCGCAGCTCTTCGAATTGGGTGCTGATCTCGGCGAGCAGGTGCAGGCGCTTGTTGCGCGAGAGCACCTGCACGAACTGTTTGCCCTCGCGGCTGAGGTCGTCGCCGCACACGCGCGCCAGCGTATTCGCCTTCTGCAGGCTCGTAGCGGCCGGTGAATCGATGACGTCTTTGATCGCCGGATCTTCGGCGACGGCGGCCACTAACGCCAGTTCGCGCGACCAGACATCAATAGCCCGTTTGCGCTTGGCGATCTCGAAGACCGCGTTGGCGTAGGGGCGTGCGATCGTCGCAATTTCAGCCATGGTGTCTGATCACAGCTCTGCGACGAGTTTGTCGAGCAGTTGCGTATGCCGCGACCGGTCGATCGACGCTTGCAGGATCTTCTCCGCGCCGCTGAGCGCCAACGCCGCCACTTGGGCGCGCAACTTCTCTTTCGCGCGATTGACGTCTTGATCGATCTCCGCGCGCGCGGCTTCTTTCTGACGTTCGCCTTCGGCGCGCGCATCGTTCTTCGCTTCTTCGATCATCATCACGCCGCGGACGCGAGCCTGTTCGATGATCTGGCGCGCCTCTTCCTTCGCTTGACGAAGATGTTCTGCCGCGCCCTCTTTCGCGAGGATCAGGTCTTTCTCCGCCCGCTCCGACGCTGCGAGTCCGTCCGCAATCGTCTTCTGGCGCTCGCGCATCGCAGCGATGATCGGTGGCCAGATGTAGCGATGGCAGAACCAGACGAAGACGAGGAACGTCAACGACTGCCCGAAGAGTGTCAATGTAATGTTCACGCTAGTGACT
Organism: Gammaproteobacteria bacterium; assembly: GCA_031363335.1. Taxonomy (GTDB): domain Bacteria; phylum Pseudomonadota; class Gammaproteobacteria; order Pseudomonadales; family Azotimanducaceae; genus DATJGR01. The sequence continues at coordinate 4,552 of JANLUG010000565.1, read as the reverse complement.
CTCCGTTAGGTGTCAGTGTCGCTGAGCGATCAACCGCCGATAGCGGTCGGCACCACCGCGAAGATCACGTACAGCGCGATACCGACGGAGATCATCGGCACCGCGTCGACCAACGCGAGCACGATGAAGAGCTGCACGCGCAGCAACGGCAGCAGTTCCGGTTGGCGCGCAACGCCTTCGAGGAATTTGCCGCCGAGCACGCCTACGCCGATCGCTGCACCGATGGCGCCGAGCCCCAACATCAATGCGCCTGCCACGTAAAGAAGAACTGCCAGTTCCATGATCGCTCCTTAAGTCTCTAGTTAATGGTCTTCTTGGACGTCGTGGGCTTGCGCCATGTACACGACCGTTAGGACCGAGAAAATGAATGCCTGCAATGTGATGATCAGCACGTGAAATACGGCCCATGCCCATTGCAGAACGCCGCCGAGGAGGGCCCAGCCGAGGCCGGCGCCAAACAGCAGCGCTATCAGAATGAAGATCATCTCACCGGCATACATGTTGCCGAACAAGCGCAGGCCGAGTGACAGCGGCTTCGCCAGCAACGTCACCCCTTCGAGAAACAGGTTGAATGGCGCAAACAGCTTCGGCAGGGGGTGGAAAACCAACTCGCCGACGAAGCCGCCGATCCCTTTTCTGCGCACGCTGTAATAAAGAACCATGACGAAGACGGTCAACGCCATACCGAGCGTCACGTTCGGATCGGTCGTCGCGACGACCTTCATATGGCTGATGCCGGCTGCGCCGGCGACCATCGGCAACCAGTCGACCGGTATCAGGTCCATGAGATTCATCAGGAAGACCCAGACGAAAATCGTCAGCGCCATCGGCGCGATCAGATCGTTCTTGTGAAAAAAGATGCTTCCGACGATATCGTCGATGAAGTCGACGATCATCTCGACGCCGTTCTGCAGTCCACCCGGCACACCCGCCGTGGCACGCTTCGCGACGCGACCGAAAAGCAGCACGAACACCAGGCCAAGTCCGATTGCCCACGCCATCGAATCGACGTTGATCGACCAGAAGCCCATCGCGCGCGCCTGCTCGGCCGACTCTGCAAAACCCAAATGACCATCCGGCAACTGACCGTAGGTCAGGTTGGTCAGATGGTGCTGGATGTACTCGCCGGTGGTCAGCGCTTCGCTCGACATGGAACTCCTTCACTGCCTCTTTCTTTCTTTCTAGTCTTTGCCGCGGTTCAGCGGCCTGCCAACACGGGCGCCATCCAATACACGGCCTGCAACGCGATCATCGTGGCGAAGAACGCCAACGGCTCGGGGCGAAACCAGGCAAAAGCCACGACCAGCAACCCAAACGTCAGCACCAGCTTCGCGATGCCGCTGCCGAGCAGCCTCCGCGCCGCATCCAATTCCTGTCCCGCCGGTGCGTTCGTTGCCGAAACGCGCCACGCAAATCCCAAGCTGGGCACTATCACCACGACGCCGGCCATCAAACCGGAGATCGCCTGTGCGCGGCCAAACAACAGGAATATTGTCGCGAGCAATACGGCAAGAACGCCTTGCACGGCCACGATCCGGAACGCTAACGGAACACTGCCGCTGCGGATCCTTCTGCGTGCCCCGAAATCCGATTCACTTAGTTTTGGCGGGGCATCTTCGGGATCCACCTGAGCCCCCCTACGCAAGGCGCGCGTAGTATAGAGATGGCCATGGTGCCGTGCAATAAATCCGCTGATAAGTACATCAACGTAGATGCGTGAGAATTCCTTCGAGTTCATCGACGCTGGTGTATCGAATGACGAGCGTGCCCACGCTCTTGCCGTCGAAGTTGATCGTCACCGGCGCACCGATCCGTTCCGATAACTCGACCTCGAGCCGGGTCGTATCCGGATCCTTGCGTCGCACGGCTGCGAGCGGCGTCAGCGGGGCCGGGCGCATGCGCTGACGTACGAGCGCTTCGGTCTGTCGAACCGACAGACCCTTTGTGAAGACCTGCCGCGCGGCCTGCTCTTGTTCGATCGGCGACAGCGACAGCAGCGCGCGCGCATGTCCCATTTCCAACTCACCCTCTGCGAGCATTTCGCGAACGGGTGCGGCGAGGTTGAGCAGTCGCAGCAGGTTCGTCACTGCAACACGGGATTTGCCGACCGCCTCCGCCGCCTGCTGCTGCGTAAGATGAAACTCCTCCGACAATCGCTGCAACGCCAACGCTTCTTCGAGCGGATTCAGGTCTTCCCGCTGGATGTTCTCGATCAGCGCCATCGCAACCGCGCGCTCGTCGCTGACCTCTTTGATCACCGCAGGAATTCGATCGAGACCCGCGAGTTGCGCGGCACGCCAGCGGCGCTCGCCGGCAATGATCTCGTACCCGCCGATCGCTCGGTGACGCAGCACGATCGGTTGCATCACGCCTTGCGCCTTGATCGACGCTGCGAGTTCAGCGATGCCTTCATCGCGGATGTTGCGACGCGGTTGATATTGACCGGGATGAATCTGATCGACGGCAATTTCCGCGAGGTTCGTGCCCTGCGGCGCGGCGTCATCTGCCTGGCGATCGGTGGTGCCCAGCAACGCATCGAGCCCGCGACCGAGGCCTCGTTTCTTGATCACGCGGTGCCCTCCCCATCCGTACTATGCCGTTTCAATTCGCCGGCGAGCGCCATGTAAGCAACGGCGCCGCGGGACTGCCGATCATATAGAACGACCGGAAGTCCATGACTTGGCGCTTCTGCAAGCCGGATGTTCCGAGGAATGACGGTGCGAAATACCTTTTCCCCGAAGAACTTCAGCAATTGGCGCGAGACGTCGCGCGTGAGACTGCTGCGGGGATCATACATGGTGCGCAAAATCCCCTCTAATCGAAGCGTCGGATTGGCGCGCTGCTTGACGCCCTCGATCGTGTCGAGCAGTGCGGACAGTCCCTCAAGCGCGTAGTACTCGCATTGCATCGGTATCAGTACGCTGCGACTCGCGACGAGCGCATTCAACGTCAGCATGTTCAGCGACGGCGGGCAGTCGATGATGACGTAGTGATAACGGCCATCGGTTTCGCGCAGCGCCATCTTGAGGCGCTGCTCGCGTTGATCGACCTGCAGCAGTTCGACTTCGGCCGCGGTGAGATCGATGTTCGACGGGACCAGTTCGAAGCCCGTGGGACACCGATGTAAGACATCGGCGAGCGCGGCGGATTTCATCAGCAGATCGTAGACGCTGCGTTCGAGCGAGCTCTTTTCGACACCGCAGCCCATCGTGGCATTCCCCTGCGGGTCGAGATCGACCAGCAGCACGCGGCTGCCCGAGAGCGCAAGGGATGCGGCGAGGTTGACGCTGGTGGTGGTCTTGCCGACCCCACCTTTCTGGTTCGCCACCGCAATGATCCGCGTCATCTCTCTACGTCCTTTATTGGCCATTCGGCGCGGGCGTTTCGACGGCTCATTCGCAGAACGTGATGCGACTGGGTGAGCCCAGGGATGCGTATCGAATACGACTGCACATCCGCCTCGAGGTTCGCGATCTGCAACTCCGCTTCACCGACCTGGAAGAGGGCGATTCCTGCCTGGGCCAAACGCTCGGCCGCGACGCGCCACAGTGCGCCTGGTTTCGCTACCGCGCGCGAGACCACGGTATCAAACAAGCCGTCCGCCCGGAAATCGGCGAAGTCGGCCGCAATCGGCACGACGTTCGTCAACCCGAGGTCGATGGCCGCCTGGCGCACGAACCGGATCCGCCGTTCGCTGCGATCGATCAGCGTGAACTGCCGGTCGGCGCTCACGATGGCGAGCGGAATACCCGGCAACCCAGCGCCGGTGCCGAGATCGAGCACGCGAACGCCTTGCAGCATCGGAGCCAGCGACAGCGCGTCGAGCAGATGCCGCGCGATCAGCCGCGACTCGTCGCGCCGTGATACGAGGTTGAACGCCGCGTTCCAACGACGCAACAAAGCCGCGAACTGCAGCAACAGCTCGCATTGTTCCGATCGGAGAGCGACGCCGAGATCGACGGCGCCGGATGCAAGCTCGTCCGATTCAGTCACGCGGACGCGCGAGCTTTCCGGACGTGCACGAGCAATATCGACAGCGCAGCGGGCGTAATGCCGGGAATACGCGCGGCGCGAGCCAGATTGTCGGGGCGCGCCGCATCCAGCTTCTGCTTCAGCTCCGTAGACAGCCCCGAAATCGACGCGTAGTCGAAATCGACGGGGAGATGCACATCCTCGTGTCGCTTCAGCCGGTCGATCTCGTCGCGCGCGCGTGCGATGTAGCCTTCGTATTTCGCTTCGATCTCGATCTGATTCGGCGCGAGGTCGCCCGCGATCGCAATGCCCGGTATCAATCCGGCGAACGTATGCATGGTGATCTGCGGACGGCGCAACAGCGTCAGCAGGTCCGTCTGTTTGTTGATCGATTCGCCGCTGCGCGACTGAATCTCGACGGCAAGACTGTCGCCGGGCACGACCTGATGGCGTGCTAGCGACTCGCGCAACGCATCGATACGTTCGCGCTTGGCGCGAAATGCATTCCAGCGTTCGTCACCGACCAGGCCGAGTTCGCGGCCTTTCTCCGTCAGCCGCAAGTCGGCATTGTCTTCGCGCA
>JANLUG010000548.1:0-12056 GCA_031363335.1 Gammaproteobacteria bacterium | reverse complement strand
GCTGCAGCAACACCCGAAACGCTGGGATCTCTCGAAGTTCTTCCTGGTCGTGTCGTCCGGCGTGATCTTCAGCCCGCAGAGCAAGCAGGGCCTGCTCGAGGAGCTGCCGCACGCGATCCTATACGACTCGTTCGGCTCGAGCGAGGCGGTCGGCTTCGGCACCGAGCTCACCACCAAGGCGAGCACGATCCAGCTCGCGAAGTTCAAGATCGGTCCGAACTGCAAAGTGTTTACGCCCGACGGTCGCGAGGTCGAGGCCGGCAGCGACGAGCCCGGCTACATCGCGCGCAGCGGTCCGATCCCGCTCGGCTACTACAAGGACGAGAAGAAGAGCGACGAAACCTTCAAGACCTATCAGGGCCGGCGCTGGTCGATCCCGGGCGATTGGTGCACGGTGAACGTCGACGGCACGCTGAACCTGCTCGGCCGCGGCTCGGCGTGCATCAACACCGCCGGCGAGAAGGTGTATCCCGAAGAGGTCGAGGAGGCGCTGAAGGCACACGCGTCGGTGGCCGATGCCCTGGTCGTCGGAATCGCCGATGCGAAGTGGGGTCAGGCGATTACGGCGGTCGTGCAACTCGAACCCGGCGCTGAACTCGACGAACTGGCGCTGAAGGACTTCGTCAAAACGCGCATCGCCGCCTACAAGGTGCCGAAGCGGATCCTGGCAAAAACGGATCTCTCGCGCGCGCCCAACGGCAAGGCGGACTACAAACACATCCGTGAATTCGCCGAGGCGCAGCTGCGCTGATCGAACGACCGGGCTTCAGTTCCTCGAGCGGTTGACTCCGGTGTCCGTCGCCCTCACCTTTTCGTCCTACACATTCGCGACAATCGTGCGTGGCGATCCGTGGACAATGGCCGAGGGTCGTTAGGGTACCGGGGCCGTGGGGACGGCAAGTGATGTGCTGGATTGACCGATGAGCGCGGTCGCCCGAGATATTGATCGGACGGCGCCGACACTGCCGCTCCGGCGGGACGCCGATGCTGCGCGCGAACCGCTGCCGCTCATCCTCGCACCGCGCTTCGTGCATGCCGATGTGCCGGTGCCGATCAACGTCGGTTTCGAAGACCCGCAAGCGACGCCGATCCGCGGCAATCTGTCGCGTCGCCGCCCGCGCCGCACCGACCGCCAGTTGATGACGCCGATCGCGATCATCGGCCTGCTGATCGTCGTGTCGCACGAACTGCGTTATTCGACGTTGCAAGCCGAATGGTGGGCACGCGTCGCCAAACCGGTGAGCTTCGAACTGGCCGCCGGACCGAACCCGACACCTCTGACCCCCGACGCCGGGCCTTACGACCTGCGGCTCGGTTACGCGAACCTGCCGGCGCAGGTGTCACGGCTGCAATCGGCGGGTTTCGACGTCGTCAGCCAGGCGCGACCGTCCGCGCAGATGCGCGCGCTCCACGAGCGCGGTCTCGACGTCATCTATCCGGAAAAACCGCAGGCCGGCCTGACGCTGACCGATCGCGGCGGCCGCACGATCTACAGCGCGCGTTACCCGCATTTCAGCTACGACCGGTTCGAATCGATTCCGCCGTTGGTGGTGGCGAGCCTGTTGTTCGTCGAAGACAGGGAATTGCTCGACGGCCGATGGACACGAAACCCGGTGATGGACTGGGAGCGATTGTCCAAGGCAACCGGGTTGCGCCTGCTCAGCTATGCGGGCATCGACGATCCGCTGATCGGCGGCAGTACGCTTGCTACTCAACTCGAGAAATTCCGCCATTCACCGGGCGGACGCACCGAGACGATCGGCGAAAAACTGCGTCAGATGGCATCCGCAAGCGTTCGGATCTATCGCAACGGCATCGACAACGAGCAGGCGCGGCGCCAGCTCGTGCTGGACTACATCAACTCGCTGCCGCTGGCGGGGCGGTCGGATCAGGGCGAGATCATCGGGTTGGGCGACGGCTTGCAGGCGTGGTATGGCGAAAACTTCGACACCGTCAATGGCAGGCTCGTCGCGGCCGATTCGGATCCTGAAGGCGGCGCCGCCGCCTATAAACAGGCGCTGAGTCTGATCGTCGCGGCGCGACGCCCCACTTATTACCTCGGCCAGAGTCCGGCCGACCTCGAAGCGTTGACGGATAGTTACGTGCGCGTGTTGGCGAGTGCCGGCGTCATTTCGCCGGCGTTGCGCGATGCCGCGCTCGAGCAACCGCTCGCGACATTCGGCCACCACGAGGAACGGCAAGTATCGGCCACGCACTATGTCGAACAGAAGGACATCAATCTGGCCCGCGGCCGGCTCGCGAATCTGCTGAACGTCGACGGTCTTTACGCGCTCGACCGATACGACCTCGATGCCCGCACGACCATCGACGCGCCGATCCAGAGTTCGATCAACGCGCGGCTATCGAGCCTCAAAGATCCGGCGACGCTGCGCAAACTCGGGCTCATCGGCGATCACCTGCTCGGCTCGAGCGATCCCGGCAAAGTGATTTACAGCTTCACGCTCTATGAACGCAGCGCGCGCGGCAATCTGTTGCGCATCAACACCGACAGTCTCGAGCAACCGTTCGACATCAATACCGGCGCGCGCATCGACCTCGGCTCCACCGCCAAACTGCGCACACTGGTCACGTATCTCGAACTGATCGAAGCGACCTATGCGCGCTACGTCGGCATGAGCCCCCAGGCGCTTCGGGCGCCGCGCGTGCCGGAGAAAGATCGGTTATCGGCGTGGGTTGTCGAATACCTGATCGACAATCCCGGCGCGGATCTGGCGACCACGTTGCAGGCAGCGATGCAGCGCCGCTACTCGGCGAGTCCGTACCAGACGTTCCTCACCGGCAGCGGCGCGCAGACATTCTCGAACTTCGATCGCAACGACAACGATCGTGTGCTGACCGTGGAGCACGCGCTGCAGAATTCGGTCAACCTGGTGTTCGTGCGTCTGATGCGGGAGATCACGGACCATCTGACCTACCGGGCGCCCTCGGTTGCGGCGGCGCTGTTCGATGATCCGTCGCACCCGGAGCGCGCCAGTTATCTCGCGCGCTTTGCCGATACGGAAGGCAAACAGTTCGTGTATCGGTTCTATCGCAAGTATTCGGGACAATCGCGCGACGCGGCGCTGGAGCTGGCACTGGAAGGCGATCGATTGGCGCCGCGCAAGGTGGCGACGATCGTGCGCTCCGTGCGTCCTGATGCGCCGCCTCGTTTACTCGCCGCTTTCCTTGCAGAACATGCGCACTCGCCGGCGCCGTTGACGGACAAAGAAGTGTCGACGCTTTACGACAAGTTTTCGGCGGAGCGCTTCTCGTTGAACGATCGCGGCTACCTCGCCCGCGTGCATCCGCTGGAACTGTGGGTGCTCGCGTATCTCGAGACGCATCCGGACGCGACGCTCTCGGAAGTCGTCGGCGCCAGCGCCGATGCACGCCAGAGCGTTTACGCCTGGTTACTGAAAAGCAGCCGGCGCAGCGGACAGGATCGCCGCATCGCGCAGCTGTTCGAGATCGACGCGTTCCTCGAGGTTCACGATCACTGGCAGCGGCTGGGTTATCCGTTTGCATCACTGACGCCGTCGCTCGCGACTGCGCTCGGTGCGTCGGGCGACCGACCGGGTGCGCTGGCCGAACTGATGGGTATCATCGCGAACGACGGCGTCCGCTTTCCCGCCGTGCTGATCGACGATCTGCATTTCGCTGCGAACACCCCTTATGAAACTCGTCTGCAACGGGCAGATAGCGACGGCGAACGCGTCTTGTCGCCGGAGCTTGCTTCAGTCGTGCGCGCGGCGCTCGTCAAAGTGGTCGACAGCGGAACGGCGATCGCGCTGAAGTCGAAGATGAAGGCAAACGGAGTCGATCACGTCGTGGCTGGAAAAACCGGCACCGGCGACCACCGGATCAAAACGTTCGCGGGACGCGGCCGCTTGATCGAGTCGCGCGTCGTCAACCGCGCCGCAACGTTCGTGTTCATGATCGACGGCCGCTTCTTCGGCAACGTCACGGCGTTCGTTCCCGGCGCGGATGCGGCGCACTACCAGTTCACGAGCAGCCTGCCGGTGCGCGTGCTCGGTTTGCTGCTACCCGATCTGGAGCCGCTGCTGCAGCACACGGGTGAAGACTCGGCGGCGTGTGCAGATCGCAATTGCGATCTGGTCGCACACCGCTGATCGTCCTCGTATAACAGTTCAAATCAGGCGCGTTCGAGCACCACGATCGGGATCTGCCGATCGGTCTTCTTCTGATAGTCGTCGTACGCCGGCCAGATCTTCGCCATCGAAGCCCACAACGCCGGACGCTCCTTCGCGATGGCGTCGCGCGCCTTCGCGGTGAACTTGTCCGCGCCGACCTGGACCTTCACCTGCGGTTGCGCGACGAGATTGAGATACCACGCGGGGTGCTTCGGATCGCCGCCTTTCGACGCGACGATCAGGTAACGATCGCCGTCTTTGCCGTAGATCAGCGGCAACATCTGCGGTTGTTTCGAGCGACGCCCGATGGTCGTCAACAGCAACGTGGGAACGCCGTTCCAGATGTGTCCGTCCTTGCCGTCCGTCTCCACATACTTGCGCATATGGTCCACAATCCAGTCCGGTAGTTGTCGTGCCGGTTCGTTCTGCTTCGCCATGTTGAGTGCCTGCAGGTGAGGGAGCGCGATTCTCGCACGCAGCGATCAGCCAATGGCGCACAAAAATGGGATCTGTCCGATGAATGCGAATCGCTATCTGAACGACAACTTCGCGCCGGTCACGGAGGAAGTGACCACCACGAACCTGCGTGTCACCGGTTCGATTCCGCGCGAACTGAACGGCCGCTATCTGCGCAACGGTCCGAATCCGATCGGGCCGGTCGATCCGTCGAAACACCATTGGTTCACGGGCGCGGGAATGGTGCACGGTGTGCGACTGTCGAACGGACGCGCGCAGTGGTATCGCAATCGCTGGGTCCGTGGCGCGGCGGTCATCGAAGCGCTCGGCGAAGACGCCGCGGGACGAGAGCTCGCCGGCGCGAACAACACCCACATCATCGGTCACGCGGGAAAAACGTGGGCGCTAGTCGAAGCGGGTTCTCCACCGGTCGAGTTGACCGACGAACTCGACACGCTCGGCGTCAACGCGTTCTTCGGCACGCTGGCCGACCGCGGTTTCACTGCCCATCCGAAGGTCGATCCCGACACCGGCGATCTGCATGCGGTGTGCTACCACTGGCCGGACTGGGCCGATCATCTGCAGTACGTGCACGTCGGCAGGAATGGTCGGGTCGTGCGGACGGTGAACATTCCGGTGCCGGGTATGACGATGGTGCACGACGTGAGTCTCACGCCGAACTATGTCGTCGTTTACGACCTGCCGGTGACGATCAACCTCGAAATGGCGACGGCGGGCTCGAATTTTCCGTTCGCGTGGAACAACGACTATCAACCGCGCATCGGCTTGCTGCCGCGAACCGGAGCGAAAGACATCATCTGGGTCGAGGTCGGTGCGTGTTACGTATTTCATCCGATGAACGCGTTCGAAGATGCGGAAGGTCGCGTCGTCATCGACGTGTGTCGATATCAACGGATGTTCGAACGCGATCACAGCGGGCCGTTCGGCGACAGCCTCGCCACGCTCGATCGTTGGACGATCAATCCGAAAACGCGTCGGGCGAGCGAGCAACGCATCGACGATCGCGCGCAGGAATTTCCGCGCCTCAATCCGAGCTACTCGACGAAGCCCTATCGGTTCGGCTACAGCGTGGCGGCGGTCGGCAACGGATTTCCTTCGATTCTCAAGCACGATCTGCAGACCGGTGAGTCCGCGTCGTTCGAGCTCGGCGCAGGTCGTCACGGTGCGGAGCCTTACTTCGTGGCGCGCGATGGCGCGAAAGCCGAAGACGACGGCTATCTGATGACGTTCGTGTTCGACGAAGGTACGCGTAAAAGCGAACTCGTCGTGCTCGATGCGCAGGAACCGTCCGCGCCGCCGATCGCGACGGTGCATCTGCCGGTGCGCGTGCCGTATGGATTTCACGGCAGCTGGATCGCAGACGGCGCCGACGGCCCGAGCGTCTGATCCGCAACATGGCATTGCGTCCGTTCCGATTCGGCATTCAGCTGTCCAGCCTTCCCGCGGACGATTGGGCGGATGGCGCGCGACGCATCGAATCGCTCGGTTACTCCACGCTGTTCGTTCCCGACCATTTCTCCGCGTCGCTGTGGGACCCAACGACGATGCTCGGGGGTGTCGCCGCGGTCACTCGCACACTGCGCATCGGTACGCTGGTTTACGGCATCGACTATCGACATCCGGTGATCTACGCGCGACAGGCGGCGACGCTGCAAACGATGTCTGGCGGGCGACACGAGTTCGGAATCGGCGCTGGCTGGATGGTCGACGACTACGAATGGGCCGGCATGAAGTACGACAAGCCGAGTGTGCGGATCGAACGTCTCGAAGAAGCGCTCACGATCATCGAATCGATGTGGACGCAGAAGAAGACGACGTTCTCCGGGAAACACTATCAGGTCAAAGACGTGCCGTTGAAGATCGAGATGCCTGTGCGTCCTCCGATTCTGATCGGCGGCGGCGGGGAGAAACTGTTAGCGGTCGCTGGGCGCCATGCCGACATCGTCGGCATCAATCCGAAAATTCCCGAAGGCCGGATCACGGCAAAAACAGCGCTCGACATCACGCCCGAGTCCATTCGTCAGAAAATCGGTTGGATGCATGTCGCAGCTCGGGCCGCGGGACGCAATCCCGACGCCATTGAACTCAATGCGCTCGTGTTCGTAGCTTCGATCACGGACGACCCGAAGCCGATGCGGGAGATGGTGGCCGCCAACACCGGCATGACGGCGCAACAGGTCGCCGACTGTCCGCTGTTTTTGATCGGTTCGGCCGGCGAGGTGCGGGACATGCTGCAACGGCGGCGGGAAGGCACAGGTATCAGCTATATCGTGATCCAGGGCTCGGATCGCGCCCAAGTGGAACGGTTTGCGCAGGAAATCGTCGGTCCGCTCGCCGGAAAGTAGCGTCTGTCGATGCGAAATGGGCCTTAAGTCATTCCCTACGAGCCCGTAGCGGTGTTACCTATTGACCCAACCCAATGGAATATGGATATTCGATCGGGCATTTCCGGGGGATCGGAGTCAGATGCGACGCCAGCGCGGCAGATCTGGTCGTGATAGCAACACCGTTCGAGGTCACGTGTGACCTGGGCCGCTGAGCTATCGGCTTTTTTCCAGGTCATCCTGGTCGACCTCGTTCTCGCGGGCGACAACGCCATCGTCATCGCGATGGCCGTAGCCAGTTTCCCCGCCCGTCAACGCGCCCAATTGCTGATGATCGGCATCTGCGCCGCCACGGTGGTGCGGGTGCTGTTTGCCGTCGCAACCGTCCATTTGATGCAGATCGTCGGCCTGATGCTGGCCGGCGGACTGCTGCTGCTGTGGGTTTGCTGGAAGCTGTGGCGGGAAATTGAATCCGTCCGCACCATGCAGTTGAGCCCGGCGGGCATCTACTCAGGAGGTGCAGCCGCTCCGCCGACCAAAACGGTCGGAAAAGCGATCACCCAAATCGTCGTTGCGGACATCTCTATGTCGCTCGACAACGTGCTCGCCGTTGCCGGCATCGCTCGCGACCATACCTGGGTCCTGGTGTTCGGCCTGACGCTATCGATCGCATTCATGGGTTTCTGCGCCACGGTGCTGGCGCGCTGGCTGCAGCGCTATCACTGGATCGCCTACGTCGGCTTGATCACCATTCTGTACGTCGCCGTCACGATGATCTGGGACGGCTCCATGGAAGTCGTCCGCGGCGCACAACTCGCGTTCAGCGACGCGCCGTAGTCCTCTCCGCCCCGCCATTTCAAATACCGAGCGTCCCATGCCTGTCAGTCAACAAGACCGAATCTCGCTGTCGCACCCCGAGACCTTCCAGGACCTCGCGAAAGTGCATGCCATCTTCACGCAGTTTCGTCGTGAGGAACCGGTGGCGTGGTGTCCGGAACCATGGGGCGGCCCCGGCTTCTGGTCGATCACGAAATACGACGACATTCATGCAATCTCGAAGCTGCCGCAGATCTTCAGTTCAGATGGCCGGCATGGCGGCATCACGCTGCCGGATCCGACGATGATCGCGACGCGGCAAGGTATGACCGTCGAAAAGCTGATGGAGCGCGATTCGCGTTTCGCGCAGTTCGAAGAAGGTCGCAGCATGATCATGATGGATCCGCCGGAGCACGTGCAGCATCGACGTATGGTTGCGCCCGGGTTCACGCCGCAACGTCTCGACGCACTGACGCCGCGGATCCGCGAACGCGCGCGCGTCATCCTCGATGGGCTCGCGAATCAAACCGAATGCGAATTCATCTCCAGTGTGGCGGCAGAATTACCGGTGCAGATGCTCGCGGAACTGTTCGGCGTGCCGCAGGAAGACCGCCATAAACTGTTCCAATGGTCGAACATCATCATCGGCGGTGAAGATCCCGACATCACCGTTTCGCGCGAACACGTCACGCAGGCGTTCATGGATCTCGCCGTCTACGCGATGGGGCTTTACGCCGCGCGCAAAGAGAATCCGGGCGACGATCTGATCACGATGCTCGTCAACACCGAAGTCAACGGCGAGACGATGAGCGTCCCCGACTACCTGTCCGCGTTCATCCTGCTCGTTGTTGCGGGCAATGAGACGACGCGCAATTCGATCTCCGGCGGAACGCTTGCGTTGTCGCAGTTCCCGGCCGAAAGGCAAAAGCTCCTGGACGATCCTTCACTGATGGGCGGCGCGGTGGACGAGATCATCCGTTGGGTGCATCCGGTCATCTACATGCGGCGTACCGCGCTGTCGGACTACACGTTACGCGGCGTGACGATCAAAAAAGGCGACAAGCTCGCGCTGTGGTACATGTCGGGCAATCGCGACGAAGAAAAGTGGGCCGATCCTTTCACGTTCAACGTGACCCGCAACGGGCCGAGGCATCTGTCGTTCGGTTACGGCCAGCACCTCTGTATCGGCTGGCGTCTCGCCGAGATTCAGCTGACGGTATTGCTCGAAGAGATGCTCGCGCGTTACCCCCACGTCGAAGTCATCGGCGGCATCACACGGATGCGCACGAACTTCCTCAACAGCATCAAAACCATGCAGGTCCGCCACCAGCCGCGTCGCGCCGCCTAACAGCCTCGCCCTAACGGCCTCGCTAAGTACGATAGATCGCGCTCGTCGGCTCGCATCGCCCCGGAATCTGGGTGACAATTGGGCCGCTCCGGGCCGATTCGATCGAACCAAAACAGCAAACCGGAAGGACCGAAGTGTCTCGACTGTTACTCGCGTGCCTTTCGGCGTTAACCGCTGCGCTTCCGATCCGCGTCGGCTATGCCATCGCCAACGGCCTCGCTCGTGCGCACCTGTGGTTCTTCCCCCGACGTCGACACGCCGCATTGGTCAATCTCGCGACGATCATGCCCGGCAGTTCGCGCCGGGAGCGCATGCGCGCCGTGTTGAAGATGATGGCGAGCTACAACTGCATGCTGTTCGAATTCTTCCGCCTGCCGCGTCTCGAACGCGACGAGTTGCTGCGCAACGTCGAGGTCGACGGTCATCAGAACGTGCTCGACGCGTTGGCGCGCGGCAAAGGTGTGATCATCACGTCGAGCCACATCGGCAACTGGGAGTTGGGCGCCGTCGTGCTCGCGCATCTGGGTCACCAGGTACACGCCGTGGCGGGTGTGCAACTCGGCCGCTGGCTCGCGCCCGCCGTGCGCGACGCGAAGAGCGAACTCGCGGTGCACACGATCAGACCGGAAGACGGCTATCGCAAGCTGTGGCGTGCTTTGTCGCGCAACGACTTGCTCGCATTGATGGTAGACGGCGACATCTTCGGCCAAGGCGTGGTGTTGCCGTTCTTCGACCGCAAGGTGCGCTGGCCCGCCGGGCCGGGCGTGCTGTCGAAACGCACCGGCGCGCCGGTTGTCAGCGGCTATTGCCAGCGCCTCGCCGGCGGACGATTTCGCGTGGTGCTCGAACCGATGCTCGATCCCGAGCTGTTCGAAAGCGCCGATGCGTTGAACCTCGCGATCGCCCAAACCACGCAACGGCAGATCGGGGAGAACATCGGTCAATGGTGCATCTTCCGTTCGTTCTGGGGCGAACCTGCCGACTCGACAGACGGTGTCGCTGCCGGGGAGCGGGAGATCACGGCGTGAGGATCGGCATCGTCACGCAGTCGTACTACCCGCGCTTCGGCGGTGTTACCGAGCACGTCCACGCGACCGCCACGGAACTGGTGCGGCGGGGTCACGACGTTAGGGTGATCACAGCGCGCTTCAACGATGAGCGCGACGCCGGACTGCAGGTGGAACGCATCGGTCGCAACGTGCTGATTCCATACAACCGCGCCTACGTCGACTACACGGTCGGTTGGAATCTGAAAGGCCAACTCAAAGCGTTGTTCCGCAAGCACGCGTTCGATCTGATCCACACACATTGCCCCGCCGCGCCGAGTTTGCCGCTGCTCGCCGTTGCAGCGGCCGAATGTCCGCAGGTCGGCACGTTCCACATGACGGGACGCAACCGACTGCAGGAAGTCTTCCGAGGCGCGCTGACGCGCCGGATGGCGCGGCTCGACACGCGCATTGCGGTGTCCGCGACTGCGCAGGAATGCGCGGAACATTATTTCGGCGGCGCCTATCGCGTCATTCCGAACGGTGTCGACGTCGATCGCTTTCATCCCGATAACGACCCTTTCGAGCAGTGGCAATCGCCCGACAAGATCAACATCGTATTCGTCGGACGACTCGATCCGCGCAAAGGCGTCGATCATCTGATCGATGCGGTGCCGCAAGTGATCGAACGCACGCGCGGCCGCGCGCGCTTCCTCATCGTCGGCGATTCGTATCTGCGCAACAAACTCGAAGGCGCGGTGCGCACCGACATGCGTCAGCACGTCACGTTCGTCGGCGCGGTGCCGGCGGAGGATCTGCCGCGGTGGTATGCGACCGCCGACATCTTCGTGTCGCCGGCAACCGGAAACGAGAGTTTCGGCATCGTGTTGCTCGAAGCGATGGCGGCGGGTAAGCCGGTCGTGTGCTCCGACATTCCCGGCTACCGTTCGGCCGTGATTCCCGACTACAACGGCATACTGCATGCGCCCGGTGACGTGGACGCGCTCGCCGATGCGCTGTGCGGTCTGGTCGAAGACGACGACCATCGCACCACGCTGAGCATCAACGGACGCAAGCGCGCGCTCGAGTTCGCGTGGCCGCGCGTCACCGACGAGATCGAAGCGGTGTATCAATCGCTCATCACGCGTCCATTGGCTGCAGCCGCGACACCACATCCGGCCGCCCGCTCGGCGGCGTGAGCGGGCTCCATTGACCACCACCAGCCGCTCGTTGTTCCGGCAGCGCAGCTTTGCGTCGTTGTGGTGGGGACAGATCTTCTCGATCACCGGCGACCGTTTTACTTACCTCGCGCTCGCGGGATTGTTCTACCAGCACAGCAAGACCGATCCAGCCGTTAGCTACGCCGCGCTGCTGGCCGTCTTTGCGAACGTGGTCGTTGCACCCGTGTTGCTATTTGCACCGTTCACCGGTGCGTGGGTCGATCGGCACAACTTGAAGCATGTCCTGGTTGTCAGCGATGCGTTGCGAGCGCTGCTGGTACTGATGATCCCGATTCTGTTTGAACTGACGCACTCGACCGACGTCGTGTTCATGTTGGTATTCGCGCTCTTTACCGTGAACGTCGTCTTTCTACCGGCGAAGAGCGCGTTGTTGCCTGAGGTCGTCCGCGCCGATCAATTGCTTGCCGCGAATTCACTGCTGGCAGGTGCGGGCATTCTGGCGACCGCGATCGGCGCGCTCGCCGGCGGCTACATCATCGACCGCTGGGGATGGGCGTTTGCGATGCGGCTCGATGCGGCGAGCTATCTGATCTCGGTCGTCGGACTCGCGCTCGTTACGTATCAGGTGGCGGGGCATCATGCGCGGCTCGTGCCGATCAGCGTGCGCGGCTATCTCGACGAGGTCGGCGCAGGGCTCGGTGTCGTGCGCCGTAGTCGAGCCGTTGGGATAGGTCTGATTGCACTCGCGGCCGTGTGGTTCGCCGGCGGCGTGC